>NZ_JBSVWN010000013.1:0-119317 GCF_054071325.1 Pseudomonas sp. SDO5215_S409
CATATATGCACCTCTTACTCATGTTATGCCCGAACACAAAATTTCTGACACCCTCAAAACACCCGCGCAAAACCTGAACCCCCGCCGCTTTTTGCCCCCCCACTCACCCATCCCCCAACGCCTGCGCCACCACCAACCCCCTAAACCGCGCCAACACCGCCGACCCATCCCCCACCCGCGTTGCCAAATGCAGCGGCGCGACCAGGCTTTTGCACGCCGTCAGCTCCCTGTAAACAATCCCGTCCCCCCTCAGCCGCTGCATCGATGCCGGTACGATCGACACGCCAAGGCCTGCTGCCACCAGGCTCAGCGTGGCTGTCATTCGTGGCGCTTCTTGCACCACTTGCGGGCTGAACCCCGCTTCG
This sequence comes from Pseudomonas sp. SDO5215_S409, assembly GCF_054071325.1. Taxonomy (NCBI): domain Bacteria; kingdom Pseudomonadati; phylum Pseudomonadota; class Gammaproteobacteria; order Pseudomonadales; family Pseudomonadaceae; genus Pseudomonas; species Pseudomonas sp. SDO5215_S409. Next base: position 366 of record NZ_JBSVWN010000013.1, read on the forward strand.
CGGCAGGCCACCAGGATCGCGTCATACAACCCCAGGCCCACTCGGCGCCGGTACAGCACAAAAGACTCCGTGGCCAACGCCGCCAACGGCAGTGGCGTTGATGGGTCTTTTGCCAGCGGGTGGTCGGTGGGCAGGGCCAATAACATCGACTCCACCAGAATCGGCTCGTCCTGCAGCGCCTGGGCGCCGCTCAGCGGTGAGCGGATAAATGCTGCGTCCAGTTTTTCGTGCAGCAGTGCGTCCAGCAGTTCGCCGGTGCCGGCTTCCTCCAGTACCACTGACACCCCGGTAAAGGTTTCCCGAAACAGGCGCAGCACACTGGGCACAAACGGGTGCAGTGCGGCGGAGCTGGTAAAGCCGATGGCCAGGCGGCCGCGTTCGCCGCGGGCGGCGCGGCGTACTACGTCGGTGATGTCGTCCACCCGCGTCAGGATGTCACGCGCTTGTTCCAGCAACGCCAGCCCGGCGGTGGTGGGGCGTACGCCGCGTGGCAAGCGCTCCATCAAGACGGTGCCCAGCTCGGTTTCCAGGCTTTGCAGCAGGCGGGTCAGCGGCGGTTGCTGCATGCCCAGCCGGTCTGCCGCGCGGGTCAGGTTGCCTTCTTCGGCGATGGTCACAAAGGCCTTGAGCTGTCGAATTTCCAGCATAGGGATACTTTTAAAGTATGGGGGGTTGCCAATCCTGGCATTTGTTCTCATGGCTCACAAGATTTAGGCTGCTCCCCAACCCCTCACACAAGAAGGAAAGCCGTGATGACCTGGTCAGCCAAGCAATATTCGATGTTTGAACAACAGCGCACCCGCCCTGTGCGGGACCTGGTCGCTGCCATCCCCAACCACGACGTGCGCACCGCCGTCGACCTGGGCTGCGGCCCCGGCAATTCCACCGAAGTGCTCGCCGAGCGTTTCCCGCAGGCTCTGGTCACCGGCCTGGACAGCTCCGATGACATGGTGCGCAGCGCCCGCGAGCGCCTACCTGCGCTGAGCTTCGACCTGGCCGACATCGGCGCCTGGCACCCCACGCAGCCTTTTGATGTGATCCTCGCCAATGCGTCCCTGCAATGGCTGCCCGACCACGCCACGCTCTACCCGCACCTGCTCAACCAGCTGACCCCCGGCGGCACCCTTGCCATACAGACCCCCGACAACCTCGACGAGCCCGCCCACCGCCTGGCCCGTGAAGTGGCGGCGGACGGCCCGTGGGCGGGCAAGATCGGCGCGGTCAGACACAACGAACGTCATTCGGCGAGTGTCTATTACGAGCTGTTGAGCCAACACGCCAGCACCGTGGACGTGTGGCGCACCACCTATCAACATCCGCTGGCCAATCACCAGGCGGTGGTGGAGTGGTTCAAGGCGTCGGCGCTGCGCCCGTTCATGGCGCCGTTGGACCCCGCGCAACAGGCGGCCTTCCTTGACGACTACCTGGCCCGCATCCGCCAGGCCTATCCGGCATTGGCCGATGGCACCGTGTTGCTGCCGTTTCCGCGGCTGTTCATCATTGCGACGCGCTGAGACGCACGTTGTATTCCTGCGCCACCTCCTGCAACAGGTGGCGCATCCAGCGGTGTGCCGGGTCGCTGTCGAGCACTTTGTTCCACAGGGTGAATTCGCGCAGCAGCGGCAGCTCAAACGGCGGCGCCAGCGCCCGCAATGACAAAAACTTGCCATACAGGGTCGCCAGGCTGCGCGGGATCACCGCCACCCGTTCGGTGCCCACCAGCAAGTGCGGCACCGTATTGAAGCTGCTGGTGGTCAGTTCCACCCGTCGGGCCTGGCCGTAACCCTGCAGGATTTTTTCGCTGAAACTGGGCTCGCGCGCACTGCCGAAGTTGACCGCGATATGCCCCAGGCTCAAGTACTGCTCCAGGCTCAGTTCATCGCCCACCCGGGTGTTGTGTGACCACACCACGCACTGGTAGTCATTCTCGAACAACAGCTCCTTGGCATGCAGGTCGGACAGGTACTGGTCCGGCATGATCACAAAGTCCACTTCGCCCTGGGTCAGCATCTGGTTGTAGCGGTCGGAGGCGTGCTGGATGTCCAGGGTGATGTGCGGCGCCCGTTGCTGCAGGTGCTGGGCCAGCGGGCCAAGCATCACCGTGGTGACAAAGTCGGTGGCGATCAGCTTGAAATGCCGCTTGCACGTCAGCGGGTCAAATTCGGGCTTGTTGACGATGGTCGACTGAATGTCCAGCAGCACCCGCCGCACCGGTTCCGCCAGGCCCTGGGCCACGGGCGTGGGCAGCATCTTGCGGCCGACCTGCACCAGCAACTCGTCGTCGAAATACTCGCGCAGCCGTGCCAATAAGCCACTGGCCGCCGACTGGCTGACGTTCAGCCGTTCGGCGGCCCGGGTGATGTTCTGTTCGGTGAGCAGGGTGTCGAGTACCACCAGCAAATTCAAATCCAGATGATGAAAACGCACAGGGTTGCCTCCAGGTCAGCAGTGCGCCTTGTATCACTTTTTTTGGATGGATGGCATCCCGATAATCGATTGTTCGGATTGTTCAGCCGTCCCTATCATCCCCCTCAGGAGCTCCACCCAACAGACCTTTCAAGACAAAAATAACAAGTCAGAGGTTGCTCAAAATGAGTCGGATACCCATGCGCTGCCGCCCGACGGCCGCCCTGGCCGCTGCGCTCGCCGCAGTTGGCTGCCTGCCCCACGCAGGCGCGTTTGAAATTGACACCGGTGATTCGGACCTGCGCCTGCGTTGGGACAACACCCTCAAATACAACGCCGCCTGGCGCGTCAAAGACCGTGATAGCAAGCTCACCAGCACCGTCAACCAGGACGACAGCGACCGCAATTTCAACAAGGGCCTGATCTCCAACCGGCTCAACATCCTTTCCGAGTTCGACGCGCGCTATAACAACTTCGGCGCCCGCGTCAGTGCGGCTGGCTGGTACGACAGCGTCTACGAAAACCGCAACGACAACGACTCGCCGGCCACCGCCAACTCGCGCTCGGTGAGCAGTGACCACTTCACCGACGACACCCGCAAGCTGCACGGCAGCAACGCCGAAATCCTCGACGCCTTCGTGTTCGGCAAAGGTAGCCTTGGCGACTTGCCCAGCAGTTTCCGCCTGGGGCGCCACACCGTGCTGTGGGGCGAAAGCCTGTTCTTTGGCGCCAACGGCATCGCAGGCGGGCAGGCGCCGGTGGACATCATCAAAGCCACCTCGGTGCCCAATACCCCGTTCAAGGAATTGATCCGCCCGGTCAACCAATTCTCCGGCCAGGTCCAGTTGCGCCCCAACGTTTCGGTGGCGGCGTACTACCAGTTTGCCTGGGAAGAAAACCGCATCCCCGCCGTGGGCAGCTACTTTTCGACGTCGGACGCGGTGGGCGAGGGCGGTGAGCGCCTGATCGTCGGTGGCCCGATCGGGCCTAACAAACAACCGTTGGCCTTCTTTCGCGGCAAAGACATCAAGCCCGACGACAAGGGCCAGTACGGCCTGTCGCTGCGCTTCTCGCCAGAGGACTGGAACACCGACTTCGGCCTGTACGCCATCCGCTACCACGCCAAAGACCCGATGATTTACACCCACGCCAACCCGGGCGGGCCAAACCTGCAGACCGGCCAGTTGGGCGATTACGAACTGGTGTACGCCGAGGGCATCCGCGCCTATGGCGCAAGCTTCAGCACCTCGGTGGGCGATGCCAACGTGGCGGGCGAAGTCTCGGTACGGCGCAACACGCCGCTGGTCAGCCTGTCGCAGGCCAACCCCAGCGGCCTTGGCGACAACGGCAACCACGCCCTGTACGCGGTGGGCAACTCGTTGCACGCCCAACTCTCCAGCCTTTACTCATTCAACAGCAATGGCCTCTGGGACTCGGCCAGCCTGGCCGGGGAAGTGGCCTGGCACCGGCGCACCAGCATCACCCAGAACGCCGCCGCACTGGACCCCAACGGCGAGCGCGACGCGTGGGGCCTGCGCATGAGTTTCACGCCCAACTTCTTCCAGGTGTACCCCGGCGTCGACCTGAGCGTGCCCGTCGGCCTGGGCTACAACCCCAAGGGCCGTTCCTCGGTCATCAGCAAATTCAACGGCGGCGTGGGCGACAAAGGCGGCGACCTGAGCCTGGGCCTGGCGCTGGAATACCTGCAAACCTGGAAGGCGGGGCTCAACTACACGCACTACATGGGCGGTGCCGACAACTTCCTCGACAGCCGCAACGCCAACACCTACGGGCAGCCGCTCAAGGACCGCGACTTCATCGCGTTCACCGTGCAGCGATCGTTCTGAACACAGCAGCCCACAACAATAAACAGAGGTGCGTTTCATGAAACTCCAACCGTTGATGCTGGCGGGTTTGCTGGCGGCCATCGCGCCGTCAGCCTGGGCGGCCACCGACGCCCAGTCACTCAAGTCCACCCTGACGCCGCTCGGCGCCGAGCGCGCGGGCAACGCCGACGGCAGCATTCCCGCCTGGACCGGCGGTTTCACCCAGGTGCCAGCGGGCGTAAGCCCCGGCCCGCGGCTGCCGGATTACTTCGCCAGCGACAAACCGCTGTACGCGGTGACTGCGCAAAACGTGGCGCAATACGCCGACAAACTCAGCGACGGGCAAAAAGCCCTGTTCGCCAAATACCCCAGCTACCGCATCGACGTCTACCCCAGCCGCCGCACCGCTGCCGCGCCGCAATGGGTGTATGACAACACCTTCAAAAACGCGACCAGCGCGCACCTCACCCAGCAAGGCAACACCCTGGAAGGCGCCAGCGGCGGCATCCCGTTTCCCCTGCCCACCACGGGCGCCGAGGTGATCTGGAACCATCACCTGAGCTGGCGCGGCGTGGCCTGGAAAAACGACTACAACGTGTACGTCATCACCGCCAGCGGCCAGCGGATTTTGTCGGCCACCGTGCAGGCGCAGCGTGAAATGCCGTATTACTTTCAAGACGGCAAATCCGAATACAAGGGCGTGTACTGGATGACGCGCCTGGTCAACCTCGGCCCGCCCCAGCGCGCCGGTGAAGCCTTGCTGGGCCGTGAACCTTTGGACTACGCCAATGGCGGCCCACAATCGTGGGTGTACCTGGCTGGCCAGCGGCGGGTGCGCAAGTTGCCGGTGTCGTCCTATGACACGCCCACGCCCACCAGCTCCGGGGTGGCCAACTTCGATGAGGTGTCGGTGTTCACCGGCCCCCTGGACCGCTACGACTGGACGATCGTCGGCAAGCAGGAAATGCTGATCCCCTACAACAGCAACAAAATCCTGCAACCGGCCAAGGACGAGGCGGTGATCGGCGAGCGGTTCCTCAACCCCGACCACATGCGCTGGGAGCTGCACCGCGTGTGGGTGATCGAAGGCAACCTGGTCGCAGGCAAACGTCACAGCATGCCCAAGCGCCGTTTGTATGTAGACGAGGACACCTGGATGGCCGTGCTCGGCGACAGTTGGGACGCCAACCAGAAACTCTGGCGCACCTACTTCCAGTTGCCGTACCTGATGCCGCAATTGCCCGGCCTGGTGCGCGGTTTGTATGGCCAGTACGACTTGCAGACCGGCGCGTGGATGGCGCACAACGTGGTCACCGAAAAACGCGTGCACAACGACGTGGTCGCCCCGTTCCCCGACAGCGATTTCAGCCCGGACGGCCTGGCAGCCGATGGGGTGCGCTGATGCGTCGTGCTCCTTTCTGGCTGGCGCTGGGGCTTGTGGGCGCCAGCCTCACCGCCACCGCGGCGCCGGTGAGTGATGTGCTGCTGCGCCCGGCGCTCAAGGTGAGTGCGCCTGCGCACGCGGTGTTGATCGACATCACCCGCGCCGCCAACCGCCTGGTGGCGGTCGGCGAGCAAGGTTTGATCGTGCTCTCGGACGACAACGGCCAACACTGGCGCCAGGCCTCGGTGCCCACCAGCGTGAGCCTCACCTCGGTGACGTTTGCGTCGGCGTCCCACGGTTGGGCGGTGGGGCATGCGGGCGTGGTGCTGCACACCCGCGATGGCGGCGAACACTGGGCGCTGCAACTGGACGGCAAACAGGCCGCGCAGCGCGTGCTCGACGCGGTGCCCGCCGACGACTCCCGGCAGCTCAAGACCGCACAAGGGTTTGTCGCCGACGGTGCGGACAAACCCTGGCTGGCCGTGCAGTTCAGCAATGAGCGCGAAGGCACGGTCGTCGGCGCGTTCGGGCTCATTCTGCACACCCGCGACGGCGGTGCCACCTGGCAATCCTGGGTCGACCGCTTGCCCAACCCGGCGGGCAATCACCTCTATGCAATCGCTGTCCAAGGCGCGCGACTGTACATCGCGGGCGAGCAAGGCACCCTGTGGACATCGGCCGACGGCGGCGCCCGCTTCACGCGCTTGCCGAGCCCCTATGACGGCAGCTTTTTCGCCCTGGACCTGGCGCCGGACGGCAGCGTTCTGGTGGCAGGCCTCAAGGGCAATGTGTGGCGCAGCGACGATCACGGCGAGCACTGGCAAGCCGTGGCCAACCCCTTTAACAGCAGCGTGATGGCCGCGCGCACCTTGGGCGAGGCGGGCGTGATGCTCGCCGATCAAAGCGGGCATTTGTTGCTCGCCACACCCGGGCACGCACTGCAAGCGCAGGGTCTGTCGCCAGCCCTCGCAGCGTTCACTCAAGCGGCAGACGGCCAATGGATCACGGTAGGCGCACGCGGTATTCAACAGGTAACAGCGCAATGACCGATCTGAGCCATCACGCCCTGCAAAACCTCAAGGCATTCGACCCTCGCTCCGGTTCGTTGCTCGAGCGCGCCCTGTTCAACCATCGCCGCCTGGTGCTGGGGCTGTGCCTGTTGCTCACCCTTGCCCTCGGCGCCGCCAGCACCCGCCTGGGCCTGAATGCCAGCTTTGAAAAAATGATCCCCACGGGGCACCCGTACATCGCCAACTACCTGGCCAACCAGGCGGAACTCACCGGCCTGGGCAACGCCGTGCGCATCGCTGTCGAAGCCCCCGGCGGTTCGATCTACGACGCCCATTACCTGGACTTGCTGGCGCGTCTTAACGACCAGGTCTTCCTGCTGCCGGGTGTCGACCGCCCGTTCATGAAGTCGCTATGGACCCCCAACATGCGCTGGATGGCCGTGACCGAAGAGGGCGTGGAAGGCGGCCGGGTGATCCCCGACGACTACAACGGCTCGCCCGCCAGCCTGGACACCGTGCGCCGCAACGCCGCCCGCTCCGGCGAGGTCGGCCAGATCATCGCCCTGGACGGCCGCTCCAGCCTCATCTTCGTGCCGCTTGCGGACCTCGACGCGCAAACCGGCAAGCCACTGGACTACCACGCGCTGTCGCAACAGCTTGAGCAACTGCGCACGCACTTCCAGGCCCAGGGCCTCACCCTGCACATCACCGGTTTCGTCAAAGTGGTGGGTGACCTCATCGATGGCCTGCGCCAGGTGCTGCTGTTTTTCGCCGCCGCGATGCTGATCGCCACCTTGATGCTGTACGCCTTTACCCGTTGCCTGCGCAGCACGTTTCTGGTGATGGGTTGTTCGCTGGTCGCGGTAGTGTGGCAACTCGGTCTGGTCGCACTGCTGGGTTTTGAACTGGACCCGTATTCGGTGCTGGTGCCGTTTTTGGTATTGGCCATTGGCATGAGCCACGGCGCGCAGAAAATGAACGGCATCATGCAAGACATTGGCCGTGGCATGCACCGGCAAGTGGCGGCGCGGTTTACCTTCAGGCGCTTGTTTCTCGCCGGGCTCACGGCGTTGCTGTGCGACGCGGTGGGGTTTGCCGTGTTGATGCTGATCCACATCAAGGTGATCCAGGACCTGGCGCTGATCGCAAGCATTGGCGTGGCGGTGCTGGTGTTCACCAACCTGATCCTGTTGCCGGTGCTGCTCAGCTATTGCGGGGTCAGCGCCCGCGCCGCCGCGCGCAGTTTGCGCAGTGAAGACGCCACGCAAAAACAGGCGTTATGGGCGTTCCTGGACCGTTTCACCGAACGCCGTTGGGCCACCGCCACCGTGATTGCCAGCGCGTTGTTGGCGGGCGCCGGTGTGTGGGTCAGCCAGCAGTTGCAAGTGGGCGACCTGGACGCCGGTGCGCCCGAGCTGCGGGCCGACTCGCGCTACAACCGCGACAACGCGTTCATGGTCGCCCACTACGGCGCCAGCAGTGACGTGTTCGCGGTGATCGTGCGCACCCCCGAGGGCGCCTGCGCCGACTACGCCACCCTGATGCGCGTGGACGCGCTGGAGTGGCGCCTGCGCCAACTGCCGGGCGTGGAGTCCACCGCCTCGCTGGCGAGCCTCAATCGCAGCCTGTTGGTGGGCATGAGCGAGGGCAATCCCAAATGGTACGACCTGACCCAAAACCAGGCGCTGCTCAACTCCATTACGGGCCGTGCGCCGCGTGAGCTGTTCAACCAGAGCTGCAACACCCTCACGCTCTACACCTACCTGCGCGACCACAAGGCCGTGACGCTCACGCGGCTGGTGAGCGAGGTCCAGACGTTCGCCCAGGCCAACGATACCGCCGAGGTGAAATTCCTGTTGGCCGCCGGTAACGCCGGTATCGAGGCCGCGACCAACATCGTGGTCAAGCAGGCCAACCACGACATGCTGTATTGGGTGTATGGCGCGGTGACCCTGCTGTGCCTGCTCACCTTCCGCTCGGTGCGGGCGGTGATCTGCGTGATCCTGCCGCTGATGCTCACCTCCATCCTGTGTGAAGTGTTGATGGTGTGGCTGGGCATCGGCGTCAAGGTGGCGACCTTGCCGGTGATCGCCCTGGGCGTGGGCATCGGCGTGGACTACGCGCTGTACGTGATGAGCATTCTGCTGGCGCGGCGCAAGGCCGGGGACAGCCTGTCCCAGGCCTATTACCAGGCGCTGCTGTTCACCGGCAAAGTGGTGATGCTCACCGGCGTGACCCTGGCGGCGGGCGTGGCCACCTGGGCGTTTTCGCCGATCAAGTTCCAGGCCGACATGGGCCTCTTGCTGGCGTTCATGTTTGTACTGAACATGGTCGGTGCGCTCGTGCTGTTGCCCGCGCTGGCGCACTTTCTGCTGCCGTCGCCTTCTTCCATAACAACAATAGGAAAAGCCTCATGAGTCAGTTCTCGCAAGCCGCTCCCGTGCCGCGTCGGCGCGGTTCGGGCGCGTTGTTGTTGCTGGGCAGTTGCCTGCCGGTGCTGGGCGGCGTGTTGATCGCACCGGTGCTGCCGCGCCTCGCCGAACACTTCTCTGGCACGGCGAATGTCGGGCTGTTGGTGCCCATTGTGCTGACGTTGCCCGCGCTGATGATCGCGCTGTTTTCGCCGTTTGCCGGCTGGCTGTCGGACCGCATCGGGCGCAAGCGTTTGTTGGTACTGGCGATGATCGTGTACGGCATTTGCGGCCCGCTGCCGCTGGCGCTGGATGACCTCAATGCGATCTTGCTCAGCCGTGCGGGGCTGGGCTTGGCGGAGGCGGCCATCATGACCTGCTGCACGGCGTTGATCGGCGACTACTACGACGGGCGCGAGCGCATGCAATTGCTGTCGTGGCAGACCATTGTCACGTCGCTGTCGGCCACGGCATTTTTTATGCTCGGCGGCCTTATGGGGGAACTCGGCTGGCGCGTGCCGTTTGCGCTGTACGTCGCAGGCCTGGTGTTTGCGCCGCTCATGCACCTGGCGTTGAGTGAGCCGGTGCGCCGGGTCAGTTCGGCCATCCGTGCGCCGTCTGCCGGTGGTTTTGCGCTGCGCCCGCTGGCGGTGATCTGCGCCATGACTCTGCTCGCCGCGCTGGGCTTTTTTATCGTGCCGGTGCAGACCGGTTTCCTCCTGCAACACATCGGCATCGACTCGCCGCAACGCATCGGCATGGCCATCGGGCTGGGCCACTCGGCGGTGTTTCTCGGCGCGCTGGTGTTTCGCCGCTTGAGCGGCTTTGGGCCGGGTTTGCTGCTGGCGCTGGCGTTTGTGATCTCCGGGGTCGGCATCCTGCTGCTGGCGCATGCCACGGACTACCGCATGGCGATCATCGCGGTGATGGTCAACGGCCTGGGCGGCGGCATTGCATTGCCCACGGTGCTCAGTTGGGCGCTGTCGACCTTGAGCGTTGAACACCGCGGCAAAGGCACTGGCCTGTTCAACGCCGGTTTTTTTGGCGGCCAGTTTGCCAGCCCGTTATTGGTGATGGCGCTGACCGCCGTGGCCGGTGACCGCGTGGGCGCGGTGGCGCTGGTGGGCTGGGGGTTGCTGCTGGCGGCGCTGGTATCGCTGATCGCACCGGCGGTCGCGGGCAGGCGCTTGCGGGATCCGATTCAGGTTGCCGACGACGTGGTGCTGCACTGACGCGACCGCTGTTTTCACTTCAGTAAGGAAGGTTCGATGAAACTTGCAACGTTGAAAAATGGCCAGCGTGACGGCCGCCTGGTGGTGGTGTCCCGGGACTTGCGCCTGGCGGTGGCCGCCCCCCTGTTTACGACCCTGCAACAGGCGCTCGAAAACTGGACCGAGGCCGAGCCGCTGTTGAGCCGCCAGTATCAGACGCTCAATGAGGGGCGGGCGGTGGAGGCATTCGCCTTTGACCCGGCACACGCCGCCGCGCCGCTGCCGCGGGCTTATCAGTGGTGCGACGGCTCGGCGTTTCTCAACCACGCCCACCTGTTGCAAAAGGCCTTTGACCTGGCGCCGATGAAAGACGAGCGCATCCCGCTGATGTACCAGGGCGCCAGCGACGATTTCCTCGGTGCCCGCGACGACGTGCCGCTGCCGGACGTAAACCACAACATCGATTTTGAGGGCGAATACGCCGTGATCGTCGACGAGGTGCCCATGGGCTGCCCGGCCGAGCAGGCCCTGCAATACGTGCGCCTGGTGCTGCTGGTGAACGACGTCAGCCTGCGCGGTTTTTTGCTGCATGAAGTGAGCACCGGCTTCGGCTTTTTACAGGCCAAGCCGTCCTCGAGTTTCTCGCCGGTGGCCGTCACCCCGCATGCCCTGGGCGACGCCTGGCGCGACGGGCGCGTGTGCCTGCCGCTGACGGTGAGCTGGAACGGCCACTGGTTCGGTTCGCCCAACGGCGCCGAAATGAGCTTCAGCTTTGCCGACCTGATCGCCCACGCCGCGCGCACCCGGCGCTTGCGGGCCGGGACCGTCATCGGCTCGGGCACGGTGTCCAACGTTGACCGGGCCGCAGGGTCGGCGTGCATCTCCGAGCGGCGGGCCATCGAGATCATCGAGCACGGCAAACCGCTCACCGGCTTCATGCAGTTTGGCGATCGTATCCGTATCGAGGCGCTGGACGGCGAGGGCCGGACAGTGTTCGGCGCCATCGACCAGCGTGTGGTGGAGGCCCGGTCATGAGTGCACGCACACGTCGTTTGGTGGACCTGTCCGTCGCGCTCGAAAACAACCCCTACACCGACCCGCCGCCGCTCTTGCCCAGGATCGAATACGCCGACCACCAGGCGGGCGTCGATGAGCTGCTGGCCATGTTTCCCGGGCTCAATATCGATGACATGCCAGGCCGGGAAGCCTGGGCCGCCGAACGCCTGATTATCACCACCCACAGCGGCACGCACATGGACGCGCCCTGGCATTACGCGTCCACCACCGACGGCGGCAAGCCGGCCTACGGCATCGATGAGTTGCCGCTGGACTGGTGCCTGCGCCCGGGCGTGAAGCTGGATTTCCGGCATTTGCCAGACGGCCATGTGGTCAGCGCCGCCGAGATCGAAGCAGAGCTTGCGCGCATCGAGCATGTGTTGCAGCCGCTGGACATTGTGCTGGTGAACACCCGCGCCGGGGCGTTGTTCGGCCAGCCGGGTTACCTCGATGCGGGTGTGGGCATTGGTCGCGAGGGCACGTTGTACTTGCTGGAGAAAGGCGTGCGCGTGGTCGGCACCGACGCCTGGAGTTGGGACGCGCCGTTCAGCCACACCCGCGCACGCTTTGCCGCCACCGGCGACAGTGCGCTGATCTGGGAAGGGCACAAGGCCGGGCGCGAGATCGGCTACGGGCAGATGGAAAAACTCGCCAACCTGCACGCGCTGCCCGCCCATGGTTTTGAAGTGTCGTGCTTTCCCTACAAGATCAAGCACGCCTCGGCCGGGTTTGTGCGCGCCGTGGCGATCTTCGAGGAGGGCGGCCCCACGTGAGGCCGCGGTGTGTTCAGCCTTGCAGGTAGTGCTGCGTCGACACCACCTGGGCGTAGCCGAACCCCAGTGAGGCCATGTACGCCGCCTGCACCTGTGCGGCCGGTACGGTGGTGCCGTTGAACTCCACGTCACGGGTGGCGCAGGCGTCATGGATGACGGTCACGCCGTAACCCAGGTCGGCCGCCGCCCGTGCCATGGCGTCTATGCACAGGTGGCTCATGCTGCCGACCACCACCACGTCGGTGATCGCCCGCTGTTCCAGCAACGCCCGCAAGTCGGTGTCGCGAAACGCATTGACGAAATGCTTGAGCACCACCGGCTCACCGCTCTGGTTCAGCACTTTGTCGTGCAGGTGCGCGCCAGCAGAGCCCGGGGTGAAAAACGGTGCGTCTTCGGACGTGAACTCGTGACGCACATGAATCACCGGCTCGCCCGCCTGGCGAAAAGCCTCAAGCACCTTGGCCGCGTTGTCGGCCGCTGCCTCTGCGCCGTCCAGAGGCCATTTGCCGTGGGGGAAGTAGTCGTTCTGGATATCGATTAGGATGAGCGCTTGCTTGGCCATGCAGGTTTCCTCGTGATGGGTGAAGGCGTCCAGTATCGTGACGGGCGTGTCACCCGGGGATTGGCGGCACCGACAATAACAGGGGGAAAACTGACAATGGCCGCGGAACGGGAAATTGTCGAGCTGGGCGTGTTGATCTACAGCGGTGCACAGATGGCGGCGGTGCATGGCTTGACCGATCTGTTCGCGGTGGCCAACCGGATCGCCGCCGAGCATCAGTCGATGCAACTGCCTTTGCTGCGCATCAGCCATTGGCAAGCGCAGGCAGCAGAGGCGCCCACCCGGACCTTCGACAGCCGCCCGGGGGCAGAGCAACCGTTGGTGGCGCTGATGATTCCACCGTCCATCGCCGGTTTTTGCGAAGGCCAGGCCTCGGCAGCGCTGCTTGACTGGCTGCGCCAACAGCACCGCACGGGCACCATTCTGGGCGGGGTCTGCGTGGGCTCGATCCTGCTGGCAGAAAGCGGGTTGCTCGACGGTCGCAGCGCCACCACTCACTGGACGTCTGCCCAGACGTTTGCGGCGCGCTACCCGGCGATTCGCCTGGAGGCCGACAAACCCATCATCGACGACGGCGACCTGATCACCACCGCGGGCCTCATGGCGTGGTCCGAGCTGGGCCTGCGGGTGGTCGACCGCGTGCTCGGCCCCAGCCTTGCCGCCGCCACCGCGCGCTTTCTGGTGATCGAGCACAGTGACAGCGCCAGCGAGTGCGGCAGCAACTTTGCGCCGATCCTGAACCATGGCGATGCGGCCATCCTCAAGGTGCAGCACGCGTTGCAGGCGAGCGGGGCAGTGGAGGTTTCGCTGCCCGCGATGGCGCAGCAGGCGGGGCTTGAAGAACGTACGTTCCTGCGGCGTTTTCGCAGCGCCACCGGGCTCAAGCCCACCGAATACTGCCAGCACCTGCGGGTCGGCAAGGCGCGGCAAATGCTGGAGTTCACCAACGGCACTATCGACCATATCGCCTGGACCGTGGGTTATCAGGACCCGGGCGCGTTCCGGGCGATTTTCAAGAAAATCACCGGGCTCACACCCAGCGATTACCGCAGCCGGTTTGGCGTGTCGCCCAAACTGTAAGGGCACGCCCCGATCGTGCAAAACACCGTGCCGGGGCGTGGGCGTCGTGCAGATTAACGCAGGCCAAGTGCTACCTATTGCCGCCTCGCCGCTGATTCCACAGCGCTTGGCCTGCTGGCCTGATCCCTGCAACCGTCCCCCTACATCCACGGCCGCACGGCCAAGGGGGACGCATGACCCCGACCCATCGCAACAAGCAAGTGCTGGCGCACTCGGTGCGCGCCGACGCGCCGCTGCACGAGGTGGAAACCAACCGCGCCCTGGCCCGTTGGCTGGCGCAGATCCTGGGCCTCAAATACGGCGGCAGTTACGATTCGCAGCGCCATGCCGGGCGCGATCATTACCTGCTGCCTACGCAGACCCTGGTCGGCCACGCCCAGGCGCGGCAGTTGGGCATCCGGGGGCCGCACGACCTGTGGGGCGGTTACGTGGAGCATGATTTCATCGCCACCAAAGCCATCAGCCACGGCCTGTTGAACCACCACGCGAGCGCGCCGCCCGGCTGGTCGCCGCTGTTCAGCGAGCGTGTGCGCAATGTGGTGTTGGACGGGGTCAGCGTGTTCTCCCTGGAGGATGCCCGGCCTGCTGCCACGCGCCTGCTCTACAGCGGGCCCCTTCGTCTCAAGCCCGTGCACGCCTGCGCCGGGCGCGGCCAGGAAGTGATCCACAGCCTGGACCAATTCGAGGCGGTGCTCGCTCGCCCCGACGCCGCGCAGCTGTTCAGCGACGGAGTGGTGTTGGAGCAGGACCTGCGCGACGTGATCACCCACAGCGTGGGCCAGAGTGTGATCGGCGCGCACGTGCTCAGTTACTGCGGTGATCAATACCTGACCACCGACGGGCAGGGCGAGCACGTCTACGGCGGCTCCAATCTGCTGGTGGTGCCCGGCGGGTATGACGACCTGTTGCAATTGCACCTGCCCGACCCCGTGCGCCTGGCCATCGAGCAAGCGCGGGTGTTCGACGCCGCCGCCGATGAGGCGTACCCGGGGTTTTATGCCTCGCGGCGCAATTACGACATCGCCCAAGGCCTTTCCAGTGATGGCCAGCCGCGCAGCGGGGTGTTGGAGCAGTCGTGGCGCATGGGCGGTGCGAGCAGCGCGGAAGTCGCGGCGCTGCAATGTTTTATCCACGACCAGGGTTTGCGGGCCATTCACGTGTCGTCGGTGGAAACCTATGTGCAACAGCCACTGCCGGCCGACGCCATCGAGGTGTATCGCGGCCCGGCGCAACACGGCGACTTTCTTCTCAAGTACGTAAACTCGCTGCGCCCGGTGCGTTGGCTGGCGTTGCGGGTGCCGGCGTTGTACCGCGACCAGGAATGGCTCAAGCCCAAGCGCGACCTGGACAAGGCCGACCTGATGGATTATCGCGCAGGCTTTGTGCAAGCCGCCACCAACCGGGCGTTGCACGCGTGCGCGTCGTTTACCGGCGATGTGCTGATCGTCGAATCGCAAACCGACGACCACGTGCCCCACGCCACCATCATGAGCTACCGCGCCGCGTGCCAGCAGACGCACTCCTTGACCCACCGCATCATCGACGGCGCGGACCACGCCTTGAGCGACCCGGTGTCGCAACAGGCCTACACCTCGATCTTGGTGGACTGGGTGACCGAGATGGTGGTGGGGGAGCGCTTGAGCATTATTCAAGCGCGCTGATCAGCGTTTGACCCGCAGCGCCTTGGCCTTGGCCTCCACCACCAGGTACATCACCAGCGTGATCAGCAGCGGCAAGAGGAAATAGATCGCCCGGTAAGCGAGCAGCCCCGCCACCAGGCTGCCCCGGGACGCCTCGTGTTGCAGCAGGGCCACGAACACCGCTTCCAGCACACCCAGGCCTGCCGGGATGTGGGTGATCACCCCGGCAATCGCACTGATCAACAGCACGCCCAATACCAGCGGGTAGTCCAGCTTGGCGGGCAGCAAGGTAAAGATCACCGCGGCCATCAACGACCAGTTCAACGCCCCGAGCGCCAGTTGCAGCACCGCCATGCGCAGCGACGGCAAGTTGATCTCGACCCCGCGCACCGCCCATTCGCGCTTGCGGGAAAACCGGCACGCCGCCAGATACCCCAGGCTGATCAACACCAGCACCCCTCCGACCGCTTGCAGCGCGCTGCTGCTGAGGGCCCAGCCGGGCGGCATGTTCACCCGGCCGCTGCTGAACACCGCGCCAGCAATCGCCATGTAGCCAAACCAGTTGGTGGCCAGGCTCAGGCCGAGGATCTTGGCGATGTTCGCGCTGGTCACTCCCAGGCGCGAATACAGCCGATACCGCATGGCAATACCGCCCACCCAGGCGCTCAGGTTGAGGTTGAAGGCATAGCTGATGATGCCCACCGGCAGGATCTGCCTCCAGCGCAGCGGCTGGCGAATGTAGGTGCGGCCGATCAGGTCAAAGCTTGCGTACACCGCAAAACTGCACGCGGTCAGCGCGCTGGCGATGAGCAGGGTGCGCAGCTTGAAATCTGCCAAGGTGGCCAACACCTCGCTCCATTCGATGCGCCGGGCGAGCAAGGTCAACAGGGCGATCAGCACCAGGAAAAACACCACCGTCAGCGGTGTTTTCCAGCGCTTGAAAAAGCCGCTGCGGGCGGGTGGCTCAGCCGTGCGGGGGGTGGTCATGGGCGGTGTCCTGCGCGGGGGCGAACGGTGTCAAACGGGGTTTATGCGCTGGCAGCCAACCGGTCCACACGGGCACATGACGCAGCACATGGAACACCAGAAACCCCACGGTGAGTCGCCACAACCACAGCCTGGGTGTGCGGTTTTCCGGCCGGGTCCGGCAGTGGTGGGCGCTGAGGTCTTGCAGGCGCTCATACAGCTGCTGGTTGAAGGCGCGGTCGTGCACCAGCACATTGGCTTCCAGGTTCAGCGACAGGCTCAGCGGGTCCAGGTTGCTGGAGCCCACCGTGCTCCAATGCTCATCCACCAGCGCCACCTTGCCGTGCAGCGGGCGGTCGCAGTATTCGTGGATGACCACGCCGTCTTTGAGCAAATAGTCGTACAGCATGCGCGCCGCCAGGGTGGCCAGCCACACGTCCGGCTGGCCCTGCATGATCAGTTGCACCTGCACGCCCCGGCGCGCAGCGTTGCGGATCGCGCGCAGCAGGCGATAGCCGGGGAAAAAATAGGCATTGGCGATAATCACCCGCTGGCGCGCCTTGTTCAGGGCTTCAATGTAGGCTTCTTCGATGTCGGTGCGGTGGTGCACGTTGTCACGGTAGATCAGCCGCACTTGCCCTTCAGCGTCGCTGCTTGTCCAGTGGTCGGTGCGTTGCCCGCGTCGCCCGCCGCGCCGCTTGCGCACACGCCGGCCGCTTTGGGCGAGGGCGAAGTGATGCAGGTCGGCCACGGCCGGGCCGGTGACCTGCACGGCATAATCCTGCTTGGCCTCGGGGCCGTAGTCGCCCAGGTGGTCGGCCGAAAAATTGATGCCGCCAATGAACGCCACCGTGGCGTCCACCACCACGATCTTGCGGTGCAGGCGGCGAAACCAGTTGGTGCGAAACCCCAGTGTCTTGCCCGCCGGGTCGAACATCTGCACGGTCACGCCCGCGTCGACCAATTCCCCCAGAAACGCCGGGGTCAGTTCGCCGCTCCCAAAGCCGTCAAGGCTGGCGATGACTTTGACGCCGCGCTGCGCTGCTTCCACTAACAGGGTCTTGAGCGCATGGCCCACCTTGTCCTCGAACAGGATGAACGTCTCCAGCAGGATCTCGTGCCGGGCCTGGCGCAAGGCGTCGAACACCCGGGGAAAGTACGCCTCGCCGTTTTCCAGCAGCTGGACCTGGTTGCCGCTTTGCCAGGCGTAGTCCTGGTCTTGCGGGGCCACCTGGGGGGGCGGCTGGTCGGTGGCGATGTGTTCCAGCGTTACGCTCATAACCTGAGCTCCACCAGCAGTGGCGCGTGGTCGGACAAATGCGACCACGGGTGGCTGCTCAATACCCGTGGCACATGGGCGGTGAGGTTGCGCACGTAGATGCGGTCCAGGCGCAGCAACGGCAGGCGGGCCGGGAAGGTGCGCGCCGGTTTGCCCTCGGCTTGGGTGAATACCTCGCGCAGGCCGCAGTCGCTCAGGTCGGCCTGCAGGCGCCAGTCGTTGAAGTCCCCGGCCACGATCACCGGCGCGTCGGCCGGGATCTGCGCCACGCGTTGGGCGATCAAACGCAGTTGCTGTTGGCGATGCACCTCGCGCAGGCCCAGGTGCACGCAAATGGCATGCACCTCGCGGGCACTGCCCGGCAGGCTGAGTACGCTGTGCAACAGGCCGCGGCTTTCGTGGCCGCTCTGGGAGATGTCCAGGTTGTCATGGCGCACGATGGGGAATTTGGACAGCAATGCGTTGCCGTGGTCGCCGTCCGGGTACACCGCGTTGCGCCCGTAGGCGTATTGCGGCCAGATGCTGTCGGCCAAAAACTCATACTGCGGCATGCTCGGCCAGTTGCTGTAGCGCTTGGGATGGCGTTCGTGGGTGCCGTGGATCTCCTGCAGGAACACCACGTCGGCGGCCACGCCGCGTACCGCTTCACGCAGCTCTGGCAGGATGAAGCGCCGGTTGAGCGCGGTAAAGCCCTTGTGGGTGTTGACCGTCAGCACCCTGAAGCGGGTGACGGCGACGTCGGGCGTAATGGGCAGCCCGTCGGGTATCGCGGCCATGGTTGCTCCCGTGGAGGAGGTCGGCTGACCTCGGTCTTTGGGTGACTGCCGCTTTTGCACGAAAGTTTCCGCCCGCTTACAGACGGCGCTCGCACATCCAACCGAACTTGCTGGCCTCAAATCCGTCAGTTCCTTACAGACCCTTCTGAAGGAGCCCGGTGACGTGTTGAATCTCAGAACTGCATGGCTGATTGCGGCCTTAGTGTGTGGCGCCAGTGGCGTCCAGGCCGCGGCAACGGACACGGCGGCCGAACCCGAGGCGCCGGCCAAGCCGGAACTGCTGGTGGAAGGCGGCTTGCTCGGGGCCATCAGCTCGAGCATCAGCGATGTGCAGGACAAGCTCGACCTCAACGACAACCTGATCGATGCCTGGCGCCTGCGGGCCGACCGGGCGGCCAATGAGGTGGGCAAACTGGTCAACCAGCCGTCCACCCGTTCGCCCTGGCGCGTGGCCGGGGACTTTGTGCTGTTGTCGGCGGTGTGGATCGGCGCCTTTGCCGTATTGACGCTGTTGGGCCGGTTTGTTGTCCGACGCTTGAGCCAGCGCCGTTGGTTCCAGCCGCGTGAACGCCTGCTGGCGGTGCTGGGCTACGTGATCCCCTACACGGTGCCCGCCTTGATCTGCCTGCCGCTGACGCTGTCGGTCAGCCATCTGCTGCCCACCTCGGTCGGGCGTGCGCTGGCGCTGTGTTTTGCCTATGCCACCAGCAGCGGCATTTTTTCCACCTCGGTGTTGCTGTGCGTGATTGTCATGTTCAACGTGGGCCACAAGCGCACGGCGGTGCAGATCATTCGGCGCTACTGCCCCAAGCCGCTGTTCCTGATTGGCTTTCTGGCCGCCTTGAGCGATGCGCTGACCAGCCCGCAGATCGCCCGCCAACTGGGCGGCAATATCACCAGCAGCGTGGCGGTATTCACCGGGCTGTTTGCCTCAGTGATCTTCGGCCTGCTGGTGCTGCGCCTGCGGCGCCCAGTGGCCCACTTGATTCGTAACCGGCCATTGGCCCAGCGCCTCAAGCACCCGGCGGTGCAGCAGTCGCTGCGGATTTTTTCGGGCCTGTGGTACTGGCCCATCCTGTTGATGGTGCTGGTGTCGGCGATCAATTTAATTGGCGCCGGAGACGACAGCCAGAAGGCCCTGCGGTGTGCGCTGTTTACCACCATCTTGCTGATCGGCACGGTGTTTCTGAGCACCGTGCTGCAACACCTGTTCAAGTCGCGCAGCACCGTGGCGATCCAGCGCAGCAGCGCCTACAAGGAGCGCTTTCTCAGCCTGTTGCACGCCCTCTTGCGCATCACCATGGCGGTGGTCTTTATCGAAGTGCTGGGGCGGATCTGGGGCGTGTCGCTGTTTGAATTCGCCCAGCGCAACTCGGTGGGCCGGGCCATCAGCGACTCGTTGAGCAGCATCGGCCTGATCCTGTTGGTCACGTGGCTGGTGTGGGTGGTGCTCGACACGGCGATCCAGGAGGCCTTGAAACCGCCGGTCAACAAACGCTCCAGCCGCCAGCCGAGCACGCGGGTCAAGACCATCCTGCCGTTGCTGCGCAATGCGGTGAAGATTGTGCTGGTGGTGATCTGCACCATCACCACCATGGCCAACCTTGGGATCAACGTGGCGCCCTTGTTGGCCGGTGCCGGGGTGGTGGGCCTGGCGATCGGTTTTGGCTCCCAGCAGTTGGTGCAGGACGTGATCACCGGCTTGTTCATCATCATTGAAGACACGCTGTCGGTGGGCGACTGGGTGGTGCTCGACTCGGGCCACGCCGGTACGGTGGAGGGCCTGACCATCCGCACCCTGCGCCTGCGCGATGGCAAGGGGTTCGTGCATTCGGTGCCGTTCGGGCAGATCAAGGCGGTGACCAACCAGTCACGCCAGTTCGCCTATGCGTTTTTCTCGGTGCAGTTCACTTACGACACCGACGTGGACGAGGCCGTGGAGCTGATCCGCGAGACGGGCCAGTCGATCCGCGATGACGTGTTTCTCAAGTACAACCTGCAAGGGCCGCTGGAAATTTTCGGGGTGGACAAGATGGACCTCAACGGCGTGGTGCTGACGGCGCAGTTCCGCACGGTGTCCGGTGGCCAATACGCGGTGAGCCGGGCCTTCAACCAGCGCCTCAAAAAGCATGTGGATAACCATGCGTCGGTGCATTTCGCGCAAACTTATCCACAGCAGGTGATCGCGCCGCAACGGGCCCCGGCCCTTGAACCGGCGCAGGCGGGGCCCGCTGAGAGTTAATCCGTGACGGTTGCGCAACAAACCCGCAAAATGCAACGATTCTGGCTCTTGCCAGCGACAGGCCAGGCGGCCTGCCGATAACCACCATCGTTCCAACAGACCGGGCCTGCTCAATCTATGCGAATGCGCCTTATGTTACTGGGCGGCGGGAATGCCCTCGGGCAGGCGCTGATTCGCCTCGGGGCAGAGGAAGACATCGGCTTCCTCGCCCCCAAACCGCCCCAGGACGGCTGGGATGCCGCGAGCCTTACCCAATTGCTCGACGACACCCGTCCCGATGCCTTGATCAACCTCGCCTATTACTTTGACTGGTTCCAGTCGGAGGCCGTCAGCGAACCGCGCCTGGCCGCGCAGGAATTCGCCGTCGAACGCCTGGCCCAATTGTGCCAACACCACGGCATCACGCTGGTGCAGCCGTCCAGCTACCGGGTGTTCGACGGTTCGCGCGCCACCGCCTACAGCGAAAAAGACGAGCCGGTGCCCCTGGGCCTGCGTGGCCAGGCGCTGTGGCGCATCGAGCAAAGCGTGCGGGCGATCTGCCCGCAGCATGTGCTGTTGCGGTTTGGCTGGTTGCTGGACGACAGCGTCGAGGGGGCCTTGGGGCGTTTCCTGGCGCGGGCCGAGAAGCCTGACGAGTTGCTGCTGGCCGATGACCGGCGCGGTAACCCGACCCCGGTGGACGATGCGGCCCGGGTGATTATCTCGGTGCTCAAGCAGCTCGATTGTGCGGCGCCGTTGTGGGGCACCTACCACTACGCGGGGCAGGAGGCGACCACGCCGTTGGCGTTGGGGCAGGCGATTTTGACCGAGGCGCGTCACTATCATGCGCTGGCGCTCGAGTCCCCGACCGCCCAGGCACACGCGGCGCGGCCGGATGCCAGTGATGAGCCGCAGCATGCGGTGCTGGCCTGCAAGAAAATCCTGCATACGTTTGGTATCAAGCCACGGGCGTGGCGGGCGGGGTTGCCGGGGTTGTTGGACCGGTTTTATCGGCGGGGCTGAAACCGCGCGCTCACGGCGCTTTGATCGGTGAATGCCTCAAGGGTGGGAGGGCTTCTCCCGCCCCTGGATCGCGGCGTACTCAGAACTTGTAGCCGATCCCCACCATGTAGACCATCGGGTCCACGTCCACATTGACCTTGGCGCGTGTGCCCGCCGCCAGTGCGTTGTTGTCCACGGTGGCTCGGGTGCTGATGTCGATGTAGCGGATTTGGCCGTTGATCATCCATTTATCGTTGATCATGTAGTCCGCGCCGATCTGTGCCGACCAGCCCCACGAGTTCTCTGCCTTGAAATTGCTGAAGCCTGCGCCTTGGGCGCGGCTGCCCACGTGTTCGTCGTAGATCCAGGTGTAGTTCAGGCCCGCGCCCACATAGGGTTGGAACGCCGATTTGCTGTCCAGCGGGTAGTACACGACGCTTAGGGTCGGCGGCAGGTGTTTGAGGGTGCCGAGCTTGCCGTTGGCGGCGCCCAGGGCGGTGTTTTTGATTTTCACGTCGTGCTCGAACGGCGTGGCCGCCAGCAGTTCGATGCCCACGTGGGGGGTGAGCATGTAGGCCACGTTCAGGCCCAACTGGGTGTCGCTGCTCATGGTCGCCTTGCCGCCCAGATTGGTGCCCGCCAGTGGGCCCTGGTCAACCTTGACGTGGCCGCTGTCGGCCTTCGGGTTGACGGTGATGGCCCCGGCGCGCACCAGAATATCGCCCGCTTCGTGAGCGTGTGCCAGCGGGACGGCGAGGGCGAGGGTGACGAGGGCGGCGCCTAGCAGAGAGGTGTTCATGGGAGCTCCAAAAGGACGTAAGAAAGGGATACGTCCCATGGTAAAGATCGCGGCGTCCGACCTTTTGACTCAGCTCAATGAAAGGGCGATGAGGCGTCAGTCTGGCAGTTCGTACACGTAAATCTTCTCGGCATCCATCTGGTAGCCCGCATCCGCCAGTTCGCTGGTGGACGACTTGACCTGCAGCGAACCTTCGATCCAGTAGGGCTGATACAGCTCGTCTAGTTTCACGCCGACTTCGCTTTTTACATGCACGATCTGGTTCGACGGCGGGGGCGGCACATGGATGCACGCGCCGAAGTAGGGCACCAGCAAGAACTCGGTGGTGCGCCCCTCTTCGCTGACTTCCAGCGGCACGATGTAACCCGGCAGCCTGATGTGCTGGCCGTCCAGGCTCTGCACCACGGGCGCGTTGGGCAACTCCTGCTTGGCCGCAGGCGCCGACTCCACCGACATCGCGTCGGCCATGTTCGATAAGTCGTGCAGCGGCTTCATGTTGGGGATCTCGGGCGGCGCATCCGGCGGGATCATTTCCTGCCAGGACAAATCCTTGGGCTGCTCATCGGCCCAGGCGGGAACGGCCACCAGCAACAACAGCGCAAACAAGATGCGACGCATCGGGATCTCTCTCATAAACGGATGGACAACCCATCGGCCAACGACTGCCGATAGGCGCGCCAGGCGGGCACGGTGCCCATCAACAGGGCCGCCGCCAGGATACCGGCCAACAGGGTCCATTCATATGCACTGGGCCACGACAGCGGCAGGTCCAGGCCGTAATTGGCTTGCAGATACCCACGTGAGGCCGCGATGCACACATACAGCAGGCCCACGCCTGCGACCACGCCCGACAGCGCCAGGGCGAAGGCCTCGAAGATCAGCAGGCTCGCGATGTGCCAGGGGCGGGCGCCTACCGAGCGCAGTATCGCCATTTCGCGGCGCCGCTCATTGAGGCTGGTGAGGATGGCCGTGAGCATGCCGATCAGGCCGGTCAGCACCACGAACAACGAAATCACGAACAGCGCTTTTTCGGCGGTGCCCATCATGCTCCACAGCTCTTGCAGCGCCACGCCCGGCAGGATCGCCAGCATGGGCTCGCCGCGAAAATCGTTGATCTCGCGTTGCAGCGCAAAGGTCGAAATCTTGTTGTTCAGGCCCAGCATGAACGCGGTGATGGCTTGCGGCGTGAGGTCCATGTTGCGCGCCTGGTCGGCGCTGATGCGGCCTTTGCCCTGGGCGGGCACGCCGTTGTGCCAGTCGATATGGATGGCTTCCATGCCGCCCAGGCTGATGTGCAACGTGCGGTCCACCGGGGTGCCGGTGCGTTTCAAGATGCCGACCACGGTGAAGGGTTTGTCATCGTGCTTGACCAGGCTGACCACTGCCACGCCGTGGGCCAGCACCAGTTTGTCGCCGAGGCTGTAATGCAGCGCGTCGGCCACTTCGGCGCCCAGCACCACCTCGAACGGGTCGGTGGCGAAGGCGCGGCCGCTGGCCAGTTGCAGGTTCTGTTTGCGCCCGTATTGGTAGTGCTCGAAATAGGCCTGGTTGGTGCCCATGACGCGGTAACCGCGGTGCGAGTCGCCCAAGGAAATCGGGATGGCCCATTTCACCTGCGGGTTGGCGGCGAAGTGCTCAAAGCTGTCCCAGCGAATATTGTTGGTGGCGTTGCCGATGCGAAACACCGAATACAGCAGCAAATTCACCGAGCCTGAGCGGGCGCCCACGATCAGGTCGGTGCCGCTGATGGTGCTGGCAAAACTGGCGCGCGCTTCGGTGCGCACCCGCTCCACCGCCAGCAACAGGCACACCGACAGGGCGATGGCGAAGGCGGTGAGGATCGCCGTAAAGCGGCGGTTAGCCAGGCTGGCCAGGGCTAGACGAAACAGGTACATCTCAGACCTCGATGATCGTGGCGGCGCGATTGAGCTCGGCCAGCGACAGGTGGCGGTCGAACAGCGGCGCGAGGCTCTGGTCGTGGCTGACAAACAACAGGCTGGCGCCCGCGTCGCGGCATTCGGCGAACAGCAACTGCAGGAAGGCTTCCCGCGCGTCGTGGTCCAGTGCCGAGGTGGGTTCGTCGGCAATCACCAGCTCCGGCTGGCCGATCAATGCCCGGGCGGCGGCGACGCGTTGTTGTTGGCCGATGGACAGCGAGTCGGCGCGCCGTTGCAGCAGGCCCGCATCGCTCAAGCCCAGGTGGGCGAGCAAGCTCGCCGCGGCCTGGTCGATGCT
Organism: Pseudomonas sp. SDO5215_S409; assembly: GCF_054071325.1. Classification (NCBI taxonomy): domain Bacteria; kingdom Pseudomonadati; phylum Pseudomonadota; class Gammaproteobacteria; order Pseudomonadales; family Pseudomonadaceae; genus Pseudomonas; species Pseudomonas sp. SDO5215_S409. The sequence goes on from NZ_JBSVWN010000013.1 coordinate 25,003, forward strand.
GCCGTGACGCTGGATCGCCCGCTGTGCGCGCAGTTTTGAAAAGTGGCAGGGCAACTCGACGTTTTCGCGCACCGAGAGAAACGGCAGCAGGTTGAACTGCTGGAAGATGTAGCCGGTGTGGTCCACGCGAAAACGGTCGCGGGCACCGGCCGACAGCTCGGTGAGCGCCTGGCCCAGCAGGCGGATGCTGCCGCGAGTGGGCTTTTGCACGCCGCCGAGCAGCCCCAGCAGGGTGGTTTTGCCACTGCCGCTGGGGCCTTTGAGGAACAGGGTTTCACCCGGCTCCAGGCGGAACGCGGGGATGTCCAGCAACGTGGGGTGACCGGGCCAGTTGAAGCCCAGGTCGGCCAGTTCGATCAGTGCTTGGGTCATGGCCTCAGAACTTCAGGCTGGCGGCCGCGGCCGTGGCTTCAACCCCCTGCTGGCCGCTTGGGCCAATGAGCTGCACCTGGATTTTCTGGGTGGCGGGAAAGGTCTTGAACACCTGGGTCAGGTCCAGGTTGGTCAGCGCGGTCGGCGTGGCGCAGGTGAACTGGTAGTGGGCGTGGATTTCGCTGTGGTCGTGATGATGCTCGTGGGCGGCCGCGCCTTTGCCGTCGGTGGCGTGGTCGTCATCGTCGTCGTCGTGATCGGCCTCGGGTTTGTCGCCGAACAGCGGGCTGTTCAACTCCTGGGTGCTGACCACGCAGCCCGCGGCTTTGGGCAGGCTGAACAGCACCAGCGGCTGTTCCAGCTGTTTGCGCGCGGCGGCGACCTTGGCCTTGTCGTCTGCGGTGGTGGCCAGGTGTTCAAAGCCCACCAGGTTCATCGCCGGGCTGTCCAATTCCAGCTCCAGCGCCTGGCCGTCGAGCACGGCGTTGAGGCGGCCTACGCCATGCTCGTGCGCGCCGAGGCTGCCGTGCTCGTGTTCATGCGCGTGGTCATGGTCATCGGCCGCCTGGGCGATAGCCAGCGGTAACAGGGCAAACGGCAGGGCGAGCAAGAGACGGCGCATGAGTGAACTCCCGGAAGATGAATAATTTGTTATGTGATCTTATAACAATTTTGCCGAGAGTTTGACCGCCTGCTTGGCGCAGCGCAAGGCGCGTGGGAGCATGCGCGTCAGAAAAAAGCAGGAGAAAGGACCATGTTGCGGATTCGTGGAACCGTCGGCGACCTGCCGGTGGACTTGACCATTGAGCTGGACGAAAGCGATTGGGCGCAGTTGGGCGCACAGTTACAGGCGGGTAAGGCCCCGGCCCAGGCGTCGGTGGTGGCCCCGGCGCCGGTCAATTCGGACGACACCGTGTGGCAGTCCGCCCAAGACTTGCTGCGCAAGGCAGGCCAGCTCAACGGGCTTGAGTTGCTCGATCAACTGGAAGGCCTGGCTGGCAGCGCTGCGGCGGCCAAGCGCCTGTTGGTGCGCCTGCGCCACAGCGCCCGGGTGCAGGTGAGCAGCGGCGGGGATACGCCGCTGTACCGGTGGGTCGAAAGCGTTTAGTACAGCGCGGCAAACAGCTTGCGGCGGTAGGTGGTGACCAGCGGGTGATCGTTGCCCAGCAGGTCGAACACCTGCAGCAAGGTCTTGTGGGCCAGGCCTTCGCTGTAGCTGCGGTTGCGCACAAACAGCTTGAGCAAACCGTCCAGCGCGGCTTCGTATTGCTGGCGCGCCAGTTGTTGCACGGCCAGTTGATACACCGCTTCGTCGTCCTGCGGGTTTTGCGCCAGGCGGGCCTTTAGGTCGGCCGCGTCGGGCAGGTTGGCGGCCTGGCGCAAAAAGGTGATCTGCGCCTTGGCCCCGGCGAGCGCGGCTTTGTGTTCGTCGCTCTTGACCGCGTCGAGCACGGTTTGCGCTTCGTCCAACTCACCGCGCTCGGCTAGGCAACGTGCGTACAGGATCAACGCGCCGGCGTGGGTATTGTCTTCCCCCAGCAGCGCCACCAACACCGCCTCGGCGTCGGTAATGCGGCCTTCGGCAAACAACGCCTGGGCGTGCTCCAGCGGGTCGGCGGCGGCAGGCGGCGGCATTTGCACATGCGGCTCCAGCATTGCCCGCACCGCCGACTCCGGCTGCGCCCCGGCAAACCCGTCCACCGGCTGGCCGTCCTTGAACAGCACCACGGTCGGCAGGCTGCGAATACCAAAGCGCGCAACGATGTCCTGCTCGGCTTCACAATCGACCTTGGCCAGCAACAACGCCCCCTGATAACTCTCGGCAATCTGCGCCAGCAACGGCATCAACGCCTTGCACGGCGCGCACCACTCGGCCCAGAAGTCCACCAGGACGGGGGTGTGAAAGGAGTTTTCAATAACAGCCTGATCGAACGTGGCGGTGGTGACATCGAAGATAAACGGGCTGGGCTGACTCATGGGTATCTCGAAGAAAGCGGGGATGGGGGCAACTATAAGGGTTGGTGGGAGTACCAGAAAGGGTCTTGATACCAGTCTTGAGGAAAACCCATCGCGCTTGGGCTGACTTCGGGAAACGCGTCAAGCAACCGATGCAGGCGTTCGCCCCAGCGTGTCTGCGGATTTACCTGGCTGAAACCCAATACCGTCACGAAAATGATGTTCGGGGTCGTCCGGCCTTTGAAACGGCCGCATGTAGGGGCTTAAGCGAAAAAAGCTGACAGACTCGAGAAAACGCTGCGCACGCGCCTCGTCCCGAATGATCAAGCCTCGGCACTTGAGCAGTTCGATTTGCGCGGGAACGTCAATGGCAGGCTTGATGAAGGTTCTCATGCCCAAAAAGTACCAGGCATAAAAAACCCGCACGATTTGTGCTTGATCACTGACGCGACCAGAGGCATGGCGGGTGTATTGCCGCCAAGACTAGGCAGTCGATCAGGCTTTTGCAAGGTGTTTGGCTAAAGGGCGACGGGCGTTATTAACGTGGTTGGCATACCGTTCGCGGATCCTGGCGGCGGGTGGAGGGCGGCATTTTCCACGCTCGGACAGGCCTCGTCATCGCTCATCTGTTACAGGGCGTTATCGCTGCGAATGGTACAAGCTCACCTTGCGAAACTCCCAAGGCTCCGCCAGGTCCGGCAACGTCAATGCGTCGAGTATCCCCAGCCGTTGATAAGCCGGGTGCTGGAAGTCGCGCACGCGGGAATCCGCCACCAGCGCTTCTCGCCCCCGGCTGAGGAATTGATCCAGCAGCGGCAGGTTGGCTCGGTCGTAGAGCACGTCGGCGACCAGGATCAGGTCGAACCGGTCGGCCTCGGCGAAGAAGTCGGCCGAGTAGCCGAGCGTCACGTCGTTGAGTTGCGCATTCGCGCGGCAGGCGGCCAGGGCCAGTGGGTCCAGGTCGCAGGCGATGACTTCACGTGCCCCGGCCTTGGCGGCGGCGATCGCGGCGATGCCTGAGCCTGCGCCAAAATCCAGCACGCGTTTGCCGGCCACCCATTCGGGGTGGGCGGCCAGGTAGCGCGCCATTGCCAGGCCGCTGGCCCAGCAAAAGCACCAGTACGGCGGCTCGTGCAGGATGCGTCGGGTTTCTTCCTGGCTGAAGGCGCGGTCCATGTTGCTGGCGTCCAGCAGCCACAACGACAGGTCGGTGCCTGGCAGCGGGCAGGGCGTGAGCTGGGCGTCGCCGATCAGTTCGCTCAACGCCCGTTGCAGGTGCAGCGGGGGTGTCATGGCGCCGGGACGAGTTGCAGGGGGCCGGTGGTCTGGGTGGTGGCTTGGAAGATGCGCACCGGCGGCAGGTGCAGGATCAACTGGCCGGACTGGCTGGCGCGGCCACGCAGTTCCACGCGGGCCCCGGCGGGGAAGGCGTCGGGGTTGAAGCGCAGGCGGAAGGCGATGGGTTTGTCGTTGCCGGTCAGCACGCTGTTGGCGAGCAGTTGTTGCGGGCGGCCGCGCTCGTCGATCACCAGCAGCGCCAGTTCGACTTCGGCGCGGGCGGGCACGCCGTTCAAGGTGCCGCTCAATTCACGCTGATACGCGGGCAGGGGGCCCGGCTCTTCAATGCCAGGGAGCTTTTTTTCTTGCTGGGGCGTCGGTTGAGGGGCGGCCGGTTTGGGGGCTTGGCTGCTGCAGGCGACCAGGACACTGAACAAGGCAAGCAAAACAAACGGTCGTAATGACATGTACGGCTCCAGAAAAACGCAAAATCCGTGGCTTAAAAATATGAAACATAATAGCCAGCCTGTATACCGTAAAGGCTATGGCTTGTCTTGCCACGGGGATGCGCTACCATGGCCCTCCCAATTTTTTGTTGCCTGCCACCATGCACTGTCCCTTCTGCGGTGCCAATGACACCAAAGTCATCGACTCGCGCCTCGTTGCCGAGGGCGATCAAGTTCGTCGCCGGCGTGAATGCCTGGCCTGCGGTGAACGTTTCACCACCTTTGAAACCGCCGAACTGGTGTTGCCGCGCCTGATCAAGTCCGACGGCAGCCGCCAGCCCTTCGACGAAGACAAACTGCGCGCCGGTATGCAGCGGGCCCTGGAAAAGCGCCCGGTGAGTGTCGAGCGCCTGGAAGCGGCGCTGGTGCACATCAAGCACAAGTTGCGAGCGACCGGCGAGCGCGAGGTCAAGTCGCTGGTCGTGGGAGAGCTGGTGATGGGCGAGCTGCAAAAACTCGACGAAGTTGCCTATATCCGTTTCGCCTCGGTGTATCGACGCTTCCAGGACCTCAACGAGTTCCGCGAAGAGATCGACCGCCTGGCCCGAGAGCCGGTCAAACAATGAACCCACCTTCTGCTGAACAAGCTGTCATCGATGCCCATTACATGGCGCGAGCCTTAGAACTGGCGCGCCGGGGTCTGTACACCACCCATCCCAACCCGCGTGTCGGCTGCGTGATCGTGCGTGACGGGCAGATTGTGGGCGAGGGCTGGCACGTGCGTGCCGGTGAGCCGCATGCCGAACCCCACGCGTTGCGCGCGGCGGGCGACAAGGCACGCGGCGCGACGGTCTACGTCACCCTTGAGCCGTGCAGCCATCATGGCCGCACCCCGCCGTGCGCCGACGCGCTGGTGAACGCGGGCGTGGCGCGGGTGGTGGCGGCCATGCAGGACCCCAACCCGGAAGTGGCCGGGCGCGGCATGCAGCGCTTGGCCCAGGCGGGCATCGAGGTGTACAGCGGGTTGCTGGAGCAAGAGTCGCGGGCACTCAACCCGGGCTTTCTCAAGCGCATGGAACACGGCCTGCCGTTTGTGCGGGTCAAGCTGGCGATGAGCCTGGACGGTCGCACCGCAATGGCCAATGGCGAAAGCCAATGGATCACCGGCCCAGCTGCCCGCGCCGCCGTCCAGCGCCTGCGCGCCCAGGCCAGTGTGGTGCTGACCGGCGCCGACACGGTGCTGGCCGATGGCGCGCGCCTGACCGTGCGCGCTGGCGAGCTGGGGCTGGATGACGCCACCACCGCGCTGGCCATGTCACGCCCGCCGCTGCGCGTGCTGATCGATGGTCGCCTGCGAGTGCCGCTGGACGCGCCGTTCTTCAAGGCTGGCCCGGCCATGGTCATCACGTGCGTGACCCCGCAAAACCAGTACCCCAACGGCCCCGAGTGCCTGGTGGTGCCGGGCGCCGAAGGCCAGGTCGACCTGCGCGCCGCGCTGGTGGCACTGGCCGCCCGTGGCGTCAACGAAGTGCTGGTGGAAGCCGGCCCGAGCCTGGCCGGGGCGTTTGCCCAGCAGGGCCTGGTGGACGAATACGTGATTTTCGTCGCGGGCAAGTTCCTGGGCTCTGCCGCACGGCCGTTGTTGGACTGGCCGCTTGAGAAACTGGCCGATGCCCCCCACCTCAAGATCACTGAAATGCGCGCTGTAGGCGACGACTGGCGAGTCACTGCCATTCCTCTGCCAGCATCGGGCGTATAATTCCCGGCCTGCGCCAAGCCTCCAGGAGGACTCCATGTTTACCGGCATTATTGAATCCATCGGCACCATCCGTGCCCTGACCCCCAAAGGCGGCGACGTGCGCGTGCTGGTTGAAACCGGCAAGTTGGACCTCACCGACGTCAAGCTGGGTGACAGCATCGCCGTCAGCGGCGTGTGCCTGACCGTCATCGAATTGCCCGGCAATGGCTTTGCCGCCGATGTCAGCCGGGAAACCCTGGACTGCACCGCGATGAACGATCTGGCGCCCGGCAGCCCCGTCAACCTGGAAAAAGCCCTGACACCGACCACCCGCCTGGGCGGCCACCTGGTCAGCGGCCATGTCGACGGCGTGGGCGAAGTGGTTGCGCGCAGCGAAAACGCGCGTGCCGTGGCGTTTCGCATTCGCGCGCCCAAAGAGCTGGCCAAGTACATCGCCCATAAAGGCTCGGTCACCGTCGACGGCACCAGCCTCACTGTGAACGCCGTCAACGGCGCTGAATTCGAGCTGACCATTATCCCCCACACCCTCAGCGAAACCATCATGGCCGCTTACCAGCCGGGCCGCCGGGTCAACCTGGAAGTGGACTTGCTGGCCCGTTACCTGGAGCGTCTGTTGCTGGGCGAAAAGGCCGCAGAGCCTATGGCCGGTAACATCACTGAAAGCTTTCTGGCCGCTAACGGCTACCTGAAATCCTGACCGAAGGGGGTGCCGCGTGGCGCTCAACAGCATCGAAGAACTGGTAGAAGACATCCGCCAAGGCAAGATGGTCATCCTGATGGATGACGAAGACCGCGAGAACGAAGGCGACATCATCATGGCCGCCGAGCTCTGCCAGGCCGAGCACATCAACTTCATGGCCAAGCACGCCCGTGGTTTGATCTGCATGCCGATGACCCGCGAGCGCTGCGAACTGCTCAAGCTGCCGCTGATGGCACCGCGCAATGGCTCGGGCTTTGGCACCAAGTTCACCGTGTCCATCGAAGCCACCACCGGGGTGACCACCGGGATCTCCGCTGCCGACCGCGCCCGCACCGTGCAGGCCGCCGCCGCCAAAGACGCCAAGGCCGAAGACATCGTCAGCCCTGGCCATATCTTCCCGCTGATGGCCCAACCGGGCGGCACCCTGGCCCGCGCAGGCCACACCGAAGCGGCCTGCGACCTGGCGCGCATGGCCGGTTTCGAGCCGAGCGGGGTGATCTGCGAAGTGATGAACGACGACGGCACCATGGCCCGCCGCCCTGAGCTGGAAGCGTTTGCCGCCGAGCACGGCATCAAGATCGGCACGATTGCCGACCTGATTCACTACCGGATGATCCACGAACGTACCGTTCAGCGGATTGCCGAGCAGCCGCTGGACAGCGAGCTGGGGCATTTCAACCTGGTCACCTACCGCGACTCGGTGGAAGGCGACGTGCACATGGCCCTGACGCTGGGCACCATCTGCGCTGAAGAACCGACCCTGGTGCGCGTGCACAACATGGACCCGCTGCGCGACCTGTTGCACGTCAAGCAACCGGGCCGCTGGAGCCTGCGGGCCGCCATGGCGGCGGTGTCCGAGGCGGGCAGCGGGGTGGTGTTGCTACTCGGCCACCCGCTGGATGGCGACGTGTTGCTGGCACACATTCGCGAAACGGCTGACAAGGTGCCGGTCAAACAAGCCACCACCTACAGCATCGTCGGTGCTGGCTCGCAGATTCTTCGGGACCTGGGCGTGCGCAAAATGCGCCTGATGAGTGCGCCGATGAAATTTAATGCGATATCCGGATTCGACCTGGAAGTTGTAGAATACGTGCCCTCCGAATAAAGGCAGGCGGTTTTGCCTTCTTGTTCGCGGTTCAAATATCACCAAGGGACGCGTACGTGACGCGTCCCGGCTCTTTAAGAGATTTATCGAATGACCCTGAAGACCATCGAAGGTACCTTCATTGCCCCCAAAGGCCGCTACGCCCTGGTGGTTGGCCGCTTCAACAGCTTCGTGGTTGAAAGCCTGGTAAGCGGTGCCGTGGACGCCCTGGTTCGCCACGGTGTGAGCGAGAGCGACATCACCCTGATCCGCGCGCCGGGCGCCTTCGAAATCCCGCTGGTTGCGCAGAAAGTGGCCCAACAAGGCGAGTACGCCGCGATCATCGCCCTGGGCGCGGTCATTCGTGGCGGCACCCCGCACTTCGAATACGTGGCTGGCGAATGCACCAAGGGCCTGGCCCAGGTGTCCATGGAGTTCGGCGTGCCGGTATCGTTTGGCGTGCTGACCGTAGATTCCATCGAGCAAGCCATCGAGCGTTCCGGCACCAAGGCCGGTAACAAAGGCGCTGAAGCTGCACTGTCTGCCCTGGAAATGGTTAGCCTGCTGTCGCAGTTGGAGGCCAAGTGATTAGCGACGAAAGCGATCGTTTCAACCCGCGCGACCCACGCCCGGCCGATGCTGGCAAGCCTTCCAAGAACGAGAAGCGCCGTGCGGCCCGTCAACTGGCGACCCAGGCGCTGTACCAGCGCCACATGGCGGGCGCGTCGCTGAACGAAATCGAAGCGCAGTTTCGCGTCGACAATGACTTCAGCACCGCCGACATCACCTATTTCCACGACCTGCTGCACGGCGTTCACGCCAACCTGGCCGAGATCGACGCTGCACTGACCCCCTGCCTGGACCTGACGCTCGAAGAGCTGGACCCGGTTGAACTGGCGGTGTTGCGCTTGTCTACCTGGGAGCTGCTCAAGCGTGTCGATGTGCCGTACCGCGTGGTGATCAACGAAGGCATCGAACTGGCGAAAGTCTACGGTTCGACCGACGGTCACAAGTTCGTCAACGGCGTGCTCGACAAGCTGGCACCGCGTCTGCGTGAAGCGGAAGTCAAAGCGTACAAGCGCTGACGGATGGGCGAGTTTGAGCTGATCCGCACGTACTTCGCCGCCGCGCCCTGTGCGCAGGGCGGCGAGGGCATTGCGCTGGGGATCGGCGATGACTGCGCCTTGCTGGCCGTTCCCCCCGGGGAGCAGTTGGCCGTTTCCACCGATACCCTGGTGGCCGGCGTGCACTTTGCCGACCCCTGCGACCCGTTTTTGCTCGGCCAGCGCTCGCTGGCCGTGGCCGTCAGTGACCTGGCGGCCATGGGCGCCCAGCCCCTTGCCTTTACCCTAGCCCTCACCACCCCGACGGTCGATGCCGATTGGTTGCAGCGCTATGCCCAGGGTTTGAACCGGATGGCGCAGGCTTGCGGCGTGGGCCTGGTGGGCGGCGACACTACCCGTGGCCCGTTGAGCCTGACGATGACCGTGTTTGGCCGCGTGCCCGCAGGCCAGGCCTTGACCCGCCGCGGCGCGCAACCGGGCGACTGGTTGTGCGTGGGCGGTGAGTTGGGCAACGCGGCGGGCGCCTTGCCATTGGTGCTGGGCCAGCGCAGCGCCGAGGCCGCCCTTGCCGAGCCGCTGCTGGCGCATTACTGGTCGCCGCAACCGCAACTGGCGTTGGGCGTGGCGCTAAGGGGCAAGGCCACGGCGGCGCTGGATATTTCCGACGGCCTTCTGGCCGATTGCGGGCATATCGCCAACGCGTCGGCGGTGCGCTTGCTGGTCGAGCTGGCCAGGCTGCCGTTGTCGGCGCCCTTACGGGCGTTTGCTGGCGAGGCCGGTGCGCAGCAGGCGGCGTTGAGCGGGGGGGATGACTACGTTTTGGCGTTCACCTTGCCGCCCGCCGAACTGGCGCCGTTGCTGGCCGCAGGCTGGCCGGTGCAGGTGATCGGCCGGGTGGAGCAGGGGCAGGGCGTCACCCTGCTGGACGCTGCCGGGCAGGACATCACCCCGGCTATTCGGGGCTATCAGCACTTTTCTGGCGTGTAGGCACAGAGCCCGCTGGAAGGCCAATCGAACCTTTTGATCTTTATCAACGATAATTCAGCTTAAGCGTCTTTAGGAACGTGCTGTTACAATAAATTCCCTGTGAAAATTTGATATCAGGAGCACATGGTGCCCGTCGTTTTCGTTGCTGCCTGCAAGCTGCCTACCCCTTTTGCCACGTTCACCATGCATGGCTTTCTTGAAGAAGCCACCGGCCGTGAACATGTCGTGTTGAGCCTTGGCGATATCGCCGACGGTGCCCCGGTGTTGGGTCGCCTGCACTCCGAATGCCTGACCGGCGACGCGCTGTTCAGCCAGCGCTGCGACTGCGGTTCGCAACTGGAAGCGGCGTTGCAGGCCATCGCCCGTGAAGGCCGTGGCGTGCTGCTGTACTTGCGTCAGGAAGGCCGTGGCATTGGCCTGCTGAACAAGGTCCGCGCCTACGAGCTGCAAGACGGCGGCGCCGACACGGTCGAGGCCAACGAGCGCCTGGGCTTTGCCGCCGACCAGCGCAACTACGCCATGTGCCTGCCGATGCTGGAGCACCTGGGCGTCACGTCGCTGCGCCTGATGACCAACAACCCGCGCAAGGTCAAAGCCTTGACGGACATGAGCATCACCGTCGCCGAGCGCGTGCCGCTGCACACCGGCCACAACCCGCACAACAAGCTTTACCTGGCCACCAAGGCCAGCAAGCTCGACCACATGATGGGCAACGAGCATCAGGGCGAGGTCGACCGGGCGTGACGCGCGGCCAGGTCAAGCGCCGCCTGTCTTTCAACTGGTGGCAGTACCTGGCCTTGGCCCTGTTGCCGTTGTTTGTGCTTAACCTGGTGTTTGGCAAGGCCACGGCTTTGCTGCCGGTGCTGGCCATGCCGCTGTTTATCGCCGGTGTGGCCTCGATGTTTCTGAGCCTGCGTTATTTTCATGGCTATAAACATGCGTTGATCGCCACCGCAAAAGCCCTCGATACCGCCGAAGAACCGGCTGCCTGGATCACCCTGGCGGCCCGTCGGCGCATGGCGCTGATCGTCGCCGCAGTACCCGCCTGGATCGGCGCGCTGGCCGTGTTTGTGGGGCTGGAAGCGGTGCCGCTGTGTTTGCTGGCGTTGTCCACGCTGGTGCTGTTTTACCTCTACCGCATTCCGCGCCAGTTGGGTTGATGCGCGCCTGGTTGGCGGTGTGCTTGCTGCTGTTTGGCGCCCCGGCGGTGGCGGTGGAGCGGGTGGTCAGCCTGGCGCCTTCTCTGTCGGAAATCGTGCTTGAACTGGGCGCCGCCGAGGTGCTGGTGGGCGTGCTGGACGGCGGTGAGCGCCCGGCCGCGCTGGCAAGCGTGCCGTCGGTGGGGCGCTATGGGCAGTTGGACATGGAGCGTTTGCTCAGCCTCAAGCCTGACCTGATCCTGCTTTGGCCCGGCAGTGTGGGCCCGGCGCAGCGTGCGCAATTGGAGCGGCTGAACATCCCGATGGCTGTCTCCGAGCCCCACAGCCTTGAGCAACTCACCGCGCAAATCGAAACCCTCGCCGGGCAGCTGGGCCGCGCCGAAGCGGGCCGGCAATTGGCCGCGCATTTGCGCCAGCGGCTGGCTGAGTTGCGCCGCCGCTACCACCGCGATGTGCCGTTGCGCGTGTTTTATCAGGTGTGGAACCACCCGCTGTACACCGTCGGCGGAGGGCAGATCATCAGCGATGCGCTGAGTGTGTGCGGCGCTCGCAATGTGTTTGATGACCTCACGTTGCCCGCCCCGCAGGTGAGTATCGAAGCGGTGCTGCAGCGTGATCCCCAGGTGATTCTGGCAGGCGACCCGCAGCAACTGGATGAGTGGAAGGCCTGGCCGGTGGCGCAAGGGCACGTGTTGCAAGTGCCCGATAAAGGCCTGGAGCGGCCCAGCGGGCAGATGGTCGAGGCGGTGGCCAAGTTGTGTCAGGTGATGTCGCCAGACCGCTGAACAGGCCTGGCGCCACTCGTGTCAGCGTTGTGGCGTCCAGGTGACGCCGAGCATCAGGCTACGGCCTTCTTCGCGATAGCCATACTGGCGGCCTTCATACGGGTACAGCGCCCGGCTGTAGGGTTTGTCCAGCAGGTTGTCCACTTTCATGTCCAGCGCGAACGCGCGGTTGATCGCCCAGCGGCCGCGTACGCCCACCAGCCCGTAACCGCCCAGCCGTTGCTGGTTTTGAGGGTCGTCATAACTGCTGCCGACGGCTTGCCAGCTGGCGCCGACACCGAATGGGCCGAACTGACGGTCCAGGTCCAGGCTCAGGGTGCGCCGGGCACGACGGGCCAGGGTGTGCCCGCTGTCGCGGTCACGCGGGTCGATCAGGGCCACGCCCAGGCTGCTTTGCCAGCCGAACAGTTCCTGCTTGAGCGCCGCCTCGAAGCCTGTGATGCGAGCTTGGGCAACGTTTTGCGGGCCGTCGCTGGCGAACACGATCGCATCGCGAATGTCGGTGCGGTACAGCGAGGCTTCCAGGCGGCGGGTGTCACTGAGCTGGCTGCGCCATTGCACTTCGTAGCTTTTCGAGGTTTCGGGTTTCAGGTCCGGGTTGCTGTTGATAAAGCCGAAATCATTGGGGTAGTACAGGTCGTTGAAGGTCGGCGCGCGAAAACCTTCGCTGTAACTCAGCAGCACGTCGTTGTCCGGGTTGAGTGGCAGGGTGAAGGTGCCGCTCCAACTGTTGCGGCCGCCGAACTGCTGGTTCTGGTCGCGGCGCAGGCCCAGTTCGGAGGAAAAGCGCTCACCGCCAAAGCGGTGCTGGATAAACGCGGCGCGGTTCCAGCGGCTGTCTTGCGCAAAGGGTGTGCTGGCGCCCAGTCGGTCTTCATACCCATCGACCCCCAGGATCAGGCTGTTCTGCGCGTTGAGGGTCAGGTCGTTCTGCCAGTTCACCGAGTCCCGGTAGGTGTTGAACACACTGCGCTCGTCGCTGAGCTTGTCCAGGGTCTTTTCGCGGTTTTCGCTGTGGCCCAGTTCCAGGCGGGTTTTCCAGGTGTCGTTGACGCGCGCGTCGACATAACTGCTCACACTGCTGACGGTGAAGTCGGTGTAGGGCTTTTGCTGGAAGACCTGGAAGTGGCTGTCGTAGCGGCCAAAGGGGTTGTCGAACGCGCTTTTACCGCGGTTATCCAGCACGTTTACGCCCGCTTCGACGGCGTCGTTGAAGGCATGGTTGAGGCTGAAACTGAGGGCCTGGTTGCGATAGGCGTCGTGGTCCTTGTCGCTGGGAAACGAGGCATGAGTGCGGTTGATTCCGCTGCTGTCGTCCAGGCTTGCGCCGAGGCTGAAGCGGGTTTGCCCGTCGCCGCCCGACAGGCCGACGCTGCGCTCCCAGGTGTGGCGGCTGCCCACGCCCAGATGCACCACCGGCTGAAGACCGGGTTCGGTGTTGCGCCGGGTGAAAATCTGGATCACCCCGCCGATGGCATCGCTGCCGTAGATCACCGAGCGCGAGCCGCGCAGCACTTCGACGCGTTCGATCTGCTGCACGTTCAGGTATTGCAGGTTGCTGGTGCCGCTGCTGGCGCTGCTGATGCGCTGGCCGTCCACCAGCACCAGGCTTTGCGAGGTGCTGGTGCCGCGCACGTAAATACCGGTGACACTGCCCCGGCCACCGCTTTGTGCCACTTGCACACCGGGGACGCGGTTGAGCAGGTCGGCCACGCTGGTGGGTTGCAGGCGCTCGATGTCGTCGCGGGTGAACACGGTGTTGGCCGTGCTGCTGTCGTTACGCGACTGGGCTTCGCGGTTGGTGCTGATGACCACGTCAGGCAGTTTAAGGGCCTGGTCCAGGTTGCTGGCGAGCAGGTCGGTGGCGGGCAGCAACAGCAGGGGCCAGGCAATACGCATGTGCTTCATAAGCTCTCCATAGCCTTCACAAGCGACACAAAAGCACTGTGGGAGGGGCGTGCCTGCGATAGCCGGGTGCCAGTCGTTACGACGGGTGGACCGTTATCGCGGGCAAGCCCGCTCCCACAGGGTTTAGCGTGTGTTTTACAGGCCCAGCAGCGCCATGCGCTGGCGAACCGACGCTTCGATCCCGGCTTCATCCAGCCCGCATTCGGCGAGCATTTGCGCCGGTTTGGCGTGCTCCACGTACACGTCCGGCAAGCCCAGGTGCAAGACCGACTTGAGCAGGTTGGCCTGGGCCAGGAACTCGCTCACGGCCGCGCCCGCGCCGCCCATGATGGCGTTTTCTTCGACGGTTACCAGCAGCGTGTGGCGGTTGGCAATCTCGCGCACCAGGGCTTCATCCAGCGGTTTGACGAAGCGCATGTCGACCACGGTTGCGTCGATTTTCTCGGCGACTTTCATGGCTTCGGCCAGTTGCACGCCAAACACCAGCAAGGCGACCTGGCTGCCGTGGCGACGCACGATGCCTTTGCCGATCTCGAGGGGCGCAAGGTCTTTTTCGATCGGCGCATTCGGCCCGGTGCCGCGCGGGTAGCGCACGGCGGCGGGGCCGTTGTACAGGTGGCCGGTGCTGAGCATTTTGCGCAGCTCGTTCTCGTCGCTCGGGGTCATCACCAGCATGCCGGGGATGCAGCGCAGGAACGACAAATCAAAACTGCCCGCGTGGGTCGGGCCGTCTTCGCCCACCAGGCCCGCGCGGTCAATGGCAAACAGCACGTCGAGGTTTTGCAGTGCGACGTCATGCACCAGTTGGTCATAGCCGCGCTGCAAGAAGGTGGAGTAGATCGCCACCACGGGCTTGGCGCCCTCGCAGGCCATGCCGGCCGCGAAGGTCACGGCGTGTTGCTCGGCGATGGCCACGTCGAAATAGCGCAGCGGGAAACGCTCGCTGAAAGCCACCAGGTCGGAGCCTTCTTTCATCGCCGGGGTGATGCCTACCAGGCGCGGGTCGGCGGCGGCCATGTCGCACAGCCATTCGCCGAACACGCTGGAATACTTGGGCCCACCGGCTTTTTTCGGCGCCGCGGCCGGGGCGTCCACAGGCTCGAGCTTGGTGATGGCGTGGTAGCCGATCGGGTCGACTTCCGCCGGAGCGAAGCCTTTGCCTTTTTTGGTGACAATGTGCAGGAACTGCGGGCCCTTGAGGTCACGCATGTTGCGCAGCGTGGCGATCAGGGTCGGCAGGTCGTGACCGTCGATAGGGCCGATGTAGTTCCAGCCCAGCTCTTCAAAGAGGGTGCCGGGGACGAGCATGCCCTTGGCGTATTCTTCGGTGCGGCGGGCAATTTCCCACGCGCCGGGCAGACGCGACAGCACCTTTTTGCTGCCTTCACGCATGCTGGCGTAAGTGCGGCTGGAGAGGATTTTGGCCAGGTAGTTGGACAGCCCGCCGACATTGCGCGAGATCGACATGTCGTTGTCGTTGAGGATCACCAGCATGTTGGCATCGACTTCCGGCGCGTGGTTGAGCGCCTCGAAAGCCATGCCGGCGGTCAGCGCGCCGTCACCGATCACGGCAATCGCCTTGCGATCGCTGTGTTGCAGGCGGGCGGCAATCGCCATGCCCAGAGCTGCGCTGATCGAGGTGCTGGAGTGGCCGACGCCAAAGGTGTCGTACTCGCTCTCGGCACGGCGCGGGAAGGCGCTCAGGCCGTCCTTTTGGCGCAGGGTGCCCATGCGCTCGCGGCGACCGGTGAGGATCTTGTGCGGGTACGCCTGATGGCCCACGTCCCACACCAGCCGGTCGTCCGGGGTGTCGAACACGTAATGCAGGGCGATGGTCAGCTCGATCACGCCCAGCCCGGCGCCGAAGTGCCCGCCGGTCTGGCCGACCGAATAGAGCAACTCGAGGCGCAACTCATCGGCCAGGGTTTCCAGCTCGGCTTCACCCAGGCGGCGCAGGCCGGCCGGCGTGTTCGCACGGTCCAGCAGGGGCGTGTCCGGGCGTTTGCGGGGAATCTCTTGGAACGTCGTGGGCATCAGGCGAATCGTTATAGGTATAGGAAAGGCGGCAAGTTTACCTCAAGCATCGCAAACTGCCCACGCAGAGCGCCGAACTTGGCCGATATGCGGTGGCAACTGCCCGTGCTCTCAGTGACGGCGTTCGACGATATACCGCGCCAGGTCACGCAATGGCTCGGCGGCCGCGTCGAAAGGTCGCAGGGCGTCCAGGGCCAGGTCGCGTAATTCCAGGGCGTAGGCCTTGGCGGCTTCAAGCCCCAGCAGCGCAGGATACGTCGGTTTGTCCCGTGCGATATCGGCGCCCTGGCGTTTGCCCAGGGTGGCGGTGTCGCTTTCTACGTCGAGGATGTCGTCCTGCACCTGGAACGCCAGGCCAATGGCCCGCGAGTAGGTCTGCAAGGCTGCCAGTTGCGCGGCGTCGGCGCGGCCGCTGGCCAGGGCGCCGAGCTGCACGGCGGCTTCGATCAGCGCACCGGTCTTGTGGCGGTGCATGTTTTCCAGGGCCTGCTGATCGAGCTTGAGGCTGACCGAGCCCATGTCGATTGCCTGCCCGCCCACCATGCCGACCGGGCCGGCCGCCGTGGCCAGGGTGGCAACCATGCGCAAGCGGATCTCGGCGTTGACGCTGCTCAGGCGCGGGTCCAGCAGGGCGCTGAACGCCAGGCTTTGCAAGCCGTCACCGGCGAGAATCGCGAAGGCTTCGTCGAACGCTTTGTGGGTAGTGGGCTGGCCGCGGCGCAGGTCATCGTCGTCCATGGCCGGCAAATCATCGTGCACCAGGGAATAGGCGTGAATCAATTCCACTGCGCAGGCCGCGCCGTTGGCTTCGTGCGGTGCAACACCCAGCGCTTCGCACGCGGCATACGCGAGCAGCGGGCGTACACGTTTGCCGCCGTTCATCACGCTGTAGCGCATGGCGTCATACAGGCGGTTCAACTCGGGGTTGGGCGCCACCAGCAACGGCGCCAAGGCCGCATTGACCCGGGCCTGGCTGCTGGTTTGGTAAGCGTCGATCATTGAGGCTGTTCCGCGTCGAAAGGTTCTTCGGCCAATTCCCCGTCACGCTCCAGCAGCACCTGCACCTTTTGCTCTGCCTGCGCCAGTGCGCTCTGGCAGTCACGGGTCAGGCCGATGCCTTGCTCAAACGCTGTCAACGAGTCTTCCAGCGACAACTCGCCGTTCTCCAGGCGCTCGACCAGGGTTTGCAGGTCGGCGAGGGATTGTTCGAAATCGAGTGCAACTTTTTTGCGGGCCATGGCGGCAATTCCGGTAGACGGTAAACCGGCGCGACACTAGCAGACATGGGGGATGGGGGCAAATGAGGGGGCGCTGTCCGGCGCCGCTTGGGCTGACCTGACAACGCGTTGTGCAACCGCGCCACGGCGTGGCGTTACAAGCCGCGGGCAACCTGCGCAGTCATCTCGCTGATGACGATGGCATCGACGCAGCGCAACAAACGCGCTTCACCCGCTAACGTGGCGGCGAGTGCGGGCGTGTTTTTCAGCAGGGCTGCGTTCTCTTGCATCACCTCTTGCATCAACTTGGGCGTCTCTGTGCGCACGCTCTCGACCAGCCTGCTGATGGTTTGTCGGGCCGTTGTGGGCTTGATCCCCATCGTTTCACCGGCGCTGATCAAGAGCTCGGTGGTGATGTGTTTCAGGTGCTGGACGCCGTTGATCGGCCATGCCAGGGTCGCGTGGTCGCGCCACTGATCCCGGTCGTACGCCCGCGTGCCGTACACCGCGGTGCTGAGCAAGTCGTAGAAGGGCGCCAGGTGCACGTTTTTGGCGGATACAAAGAAGCTGAGGTTTTTCAAGTGGGCGTCTTCGTTACCCACTAGTGTGTTGAAGATCAGCCACTTGAACAGCTCAAGCCTGGCGATGACCGGGGGGCGGCACCGCTGGGCGAGGTCGGCAATGCGTTCAACGCTGCCGGCACTGTATTTGAACGCTCTGGACAGATCATCCAACTGGCAGGCGTCAATGCAGTGAAGACGCTGCCATCCCTCCTGGGCTTCTTTGCGGTCGAATCGCTCAATCAGATAAACCGGTTGCGGCACGTATAGACGGTGCACGGCTGGCACCGGCAGTCCCACCCGCTTGGCCAGTGTCATCACAAACCACTCGTTGATCACCGAGTGCGCCCAGGCCTCGCCCGGATGGTCGGGCTTGAGTATGTGCGTGGAAGGCTCGCTGCCAATGGGTTCGAACAACTGGCCGTCCCGATAGATAACGGCCATCTTGTGCTGAGCCCCGGCCAGGGACATTTTCTTTTGTGCCTGTTCGGCCAGCGCAATAGTCGGCATCGCCAAAATGCGCCTCGACAGCTCTGCATCGGGCAACGGCTGCTGGCTCCCGGGGCCAGGCACTTGGCCGGGTGGCAGCAGCGTGAGAGAACCCGCCGACTCCGCACCAAAGTGCTGTAACAGGGCAAATGCATCCTCTATAGCCGCCCCGGCAGACTTGGCGATCAACGACCGCTGCCCTTCTTCGGGCAGCAAATTGTCGAAATACCACTGCACCGGCCGCTTCGTCGCACCGTCCAGATGCTCTTCGGGCTGTAATTCAAGCGAGGTGCACAAAGGGTGCGCCAACGGATCGGCCAGCCACGCCTGGCTATAGGCAAAAGCCCACAAACCATTGCTTTCGCGCAACGTGCCTACACAGATCTGGTTGATCCAGACGTTGAGTGATCGCTCCATTAGCGCACCTTACCGGGGTGGAGGGGGGAGGCCGAACGGGACGTCTTTTGTTTGGCGAGTTTTTTGTCGAGCGAGTCTGCGAGCACTTTTTGAATATCGTCCGCGAACGACTCAGGCACCTCGATCGAGATCGACAGCCCCAGGCCCTGCATCACTTGGAACAACTTGCCCCATTGCACCGACTCCGCACCGCTCTCCACTTTGCCCATGAAATTTTCAGAGACACCAATGAGCCCCGCAGCGTCGTCCTGGCGAATGTTCATGGCTTTGCGGCTGGCGCGTATGAGGACGCCGAGTTGATCGGGGAGGTTGATGTCGATTTTCATGATTTAACCTCATGAGCGTGGGGATTTTTCCGCTGAGGGTTAAAAATAGCAAAAAACTGCACGATCGTGAGGATTTTGTTTTTTGGGGGTGGTTTTTGGGGGAAACCTCATGGTTGTGAGGATTTTGGGGGAGAGGGATAGGTTTTTTGAGAAAACCTTACGGTTGTGAGGATTTTTAAATAAGGCATTAAAAAGCCGGCTTGTGGCCGGCTTCTCGGGGACTGGTTCAACTTATTTTTGGTAAACCTCACCAGCCTTCAAATCGCTCAGCCAGGCTCGCAGCTGGCTGACTAATAGGGCATCAACGGGAACTCCTCCGTTGTGCCGGGCAGGGTGACTGGCATCGCGCCATCCCCTGCCAAAGGTGCTGGCGATGATACCCACATTCGCTTCAGTTTCACAGCTCGGGATCCGATTTAGAGCCTTCAAAGCCTAATAAATGCTCATCCACGGGTACGGGTGGGCGGCGGTTGTTGAGGGTGGACCACCAGAACACCCAGCCCAATACCTGGAAGTTCTGTTCGTAGCGTTGTTCGTAGGTCAAGAATTCGTCCGGGTGTTCGGTGTTGTGGTGGCTGCGCATCCTCAGGCCGCCTCCGGGCCGGTTGTAGAGGTATTTGATGCGCAACATGCCGTCGTGTTCGAGGGCGTAGATTTCGCCGTCGATGATTTGTTTGCGGCCGCAGTCGATGCCAAGGGTGCTGCCGTCCTGGATCATGTCAGCCATGCTGTTGCCGACCATGTAGGCGGCGAGGACGCGCTCGGGGTGGACGTTCATGGTGTGCAGCGCCTGCAGGGAGAGGCGGATGCGTTCGGTGGAGGTGAAATGGGGGTGGAGGGGGATCTCCACGTCGAGTTTTTCTGGCTCCGGCACGGGGGTGGGCAGGTAGCGGCCGTGTTCCTGGGCGATGTGGTAGACGTTGCTGGTGTTGGCGCCTTCCAGCTGGAAGTTGGCGGGTGGATGTTTGGGGCCCTCGCCCGTGCGCAGCCAGCGGCTGGTGACGCACAGCAGTTCGGCGAACTCGTCGAGACGGCCCATGGGAACGCCGCGTTTGAACCAGTTGTTCACGTGTTGGGGCGTGACGTCACGGTTCTTGGCGAAGTCGGAAGCGGAAAGATGAACTTCCCTTAATAGCGCTTTTAAGCGATCACCTGATGTATTCATAAACGCTGAGTTTACTGGCGGAAAAAATACATCAAATAAACTATGCGTTGAGTTGCTGTATGTAGGTGTTTCCTTATTTAAAGTCAATTCAAGTTATTTGAATTGCCGGTTAAACGAATAGGGCTTAATTGTTTATTTAATTGCCATCGAAACTCTCTTTCTCCCACAAAAAAGCCCCGACCAGGCGGGGCTTTTTCAGCGGGCAGCAGTATTAGCCTTTATAGGCGGCAACCGACTTCAGGATCTCGGCGCGGGCGGCGTCTGCGTTGCCCCAACCGTCGATCTTCACCCATTTGCCTTTTTCGAGGTCTTTGTAGTTCTCGAAGAAGTGTTTGATCTGCTCCAGCAACAGCGGTGGCAGGTCGGTGTATTCCTTCACGTCGACGTACAGCTGCGACAGCTTGTCGTGAGGGACTGCGATGACTTTGGCATCGCCGCCGCCGTCGTCGGTCATGTTCAGGATGCCGACCGGGCGAGCACGGATCACCGAGCCTGGGGTGACCGGGTAAGGGGTCACGACCAGCACGTCGAGTGGATCACCGTCGTCAGCCAGGGTGTTGGGGATGAAACCGTAGTTGGCCGGGTAGAACATGGGGGTGGCCATGAAACGGTCAACGAACAGGCAGTCGCTGTCTTTGTCGATTTCGTATTTGATCGGCGCATGGTTGGCCGGAATTTCGATGGCGACGTAGATGTCGTTCGGCAGGTCTTTGCCAGCCGGAATCTTGCTGTAGCTCATTGGGCGTTGCCCCCGTAGTTGGCCATAAAACTTGGCCGGATTGGCCAAAAAGTGGCGGCGATTATAGGCATATTCTGGCGCCGATGCCACGCGCCAGACGTCGTAGGGTTGTCAGTCCTGCGCGGCGTAGCGCGGGTCGTCCGATTGCAGCCGAGTCAGTCGGGCCAGCGGGTCTTGACGATAAAAACGGCTCAGTTGCGCGTAGACCTGCGGGTAGGTGTTGACCAGCAAATCCGGGGCACTGAAAAAATATTCGCTGGTGACGGCAAAGAATTCGGCCGGGTTCTGCGCCGCGTAAGGGTCGATGGCGGTTTCGGCGTCAGGGTCCTGGTCGAGTTGGTGGTTGAGGTCGTCGAACGCGCTTTGCATCACCTGCGCCCAGTCTTGCACGCGCATGTCGCGGTGCAGCGGCGGCAGGCCGTTGGCGTCGCCGTTGAGCATGTCCAGCTTGTGGGCCAGTTCGTGGATGACCAGGTTGTAGCCTTCCCAATTGCCGCTGGCCAGCACGCCGGGCCAGGCGAGAATCACCGGGCCTTGTTGCCAGGCTTCGCCGCTGTGCTCGCCGTCCCATTGGTGTTCCACGCCGCTGGAGTCGCGGTGGCGCTGGGGGCTCAAGAAGTCGTCGGGGTACAGCACGATCTCGTGAAAACCCTGATACCAGTCCAGGTCGCCAAGGTTGATCAGCGGCCATTGCGCCTGGGCGGCGAGCAGCAGGCGTTGTTCCTGGTGCAGGTCGACGCCGGGCAGGGCGGTGAGGTGTTTTTCGGCGAGAAATATAACGCACGCCTCACGCAGCCACCGGTCTTGCTCATCGGTGATGCCGTCGAGAAACGTCAGGTGATGGCGCACCCGCTGCCAGGTGTCATCGGCAATCGGGTGCTTGGCCAGCAGGCGCTGGCGACGCCAGGCGCGCAGGGACCACATGGGCGATCAGTGCGTGTTGGCTTCGGAGGACCGGCCGCCAAAACGGCTGCGCACCACGCCAATGATCATCGGCACCAGCGACAGCAGGATGATGAACACCACCAGCAGCGAGAGGTTTTTCTTGATGAACGGTACGTTGCCAAAGAAGTAACCCAGGGTGACCAGGCCGCCTACCCAGATAACGGTGCCGAACACGCTGAAACCGAAAAAGCGCGGGTATGGCATTTTGGCGATCCCGGCGACGAACGGTGCAAAGGTCCGCAGGATCGGCAGGAAGCGCGCCAGCGTCACGGTTTTGCCGCCGTGCTTGTCATAAAAGTCGTGGGTTTTTTGCAGGTAGTCGCGGCGGAAAATCTTCGAGTTGGGGTTGCTGAACAAGCGCTCTCCGGCGGTGCGCCCGATCACATAGTTGGTGCTGTCGCCCAGAATGGCCGCGAGCATCAACAGGCCGCCCAGTAATACCGGGTCCATGCCCCCGCCTGCGGCCACGGCACCGGCAATGAACAGTAGCGAATCGCCCGGCAAGAACGGCATGACCACCAGGCCGGTTTCGCAAAAAATCACAAGAAACAGAATGGCGTAGATCCACGGACCGTAGTTGTTTACCAGCAGGTCGAGGTACACATCGAGATGCAGGATAAGGTCGAGCGGGTTGAAATCCATGGAGGGCACCTGTGGTAACGGCCTGACTCGGCAGGCCTGTGCGGAGGCTTCGGGTAATAAGGGCTACAAGGTTGTGGCTGTTTTCTTACGACCCTGAAAGCCTCGCATTATACGGACCGGGACGTGAAAAGCGTGCTGGTTTTGTAGCGGGGGATGTCGCAAAACGTGTGTGCGGTGCGTGCTCGGGGTTTTTAACAACCCCTGTGGGCGCAGGTTTGCGTGCGATTGCGCAATGTGGGCCGCACCGGCGCCCACATTTTGATAGAAATTGTCCGGTTAGGCAGGGTCAGTCATCGCTGATGGGCAACACGTAGTTCTTGAACTCGGTGTCTTCCCTGAAACCGATGGATTCGTAGGTTTTTTGCGCAATGAGGTTGTCACTGCTGGTGGACACCCGCAGCCGCACGGCGTGGGTTTGCTTGGCCATTTTCTTGGCCGTGCGCATCAGGTTGTCCGCCACCAGCTGGCGGCGCGCGTCTTCGGCCACGTAGATGTCATTGAGGATCCACACCCGCTTCAACGACAGCGACGAAAAGCTGGGATACAACTGGCAGAACCCCAGCAGCTTTTTGTCATCGTCATCCGAAAGCGCCAGGTAAATCACCGACTCCTTGCGCCGCAGGCGTTTTTCCAGGAACTCGCGGCTCGAATCGGGAAAGGGTAGCGCGCCGTAATATTCGCGGTATGTGACGAACAAGGGGGTCAACAGGTCCAGGTGTTCCAGGGTCGCTTGAACAATGCGCATGCCAGGCCTCAACTTCCAGATGGGGTATGACCACACACGCGGCCGTGTCTCGATGCTGCCAAAAGCGCATAAAAATCGCAATCGTGCGGGGATCAGTCCTGCACAGGACCCAGCAGGAAGTTACCCTTCATCAAGTCGGGATCGTCTGATTCAAGCGTCTGAACCTGAGCCTCATCCTTGAGGTTGACCCCGGACAACTGCCGGCGGCAGGCCTCTCGCATCAAGTAAAGCAGGCGATGCGCCGCCATGCCGTAGCTCAGCCCCTCCAGGCGCACATTGGAAATGCAATTGCGGTAGGCATCGGTCAGGCCCACCTTGGGGTTGTAGGTGAAGTACAGCCCCAGGCTGTCGGGCGAACTGAGCCCCGGGCGCTCGCCGATCAGGATCACCACCATTTTGGCGCCGAGCAATTGGCCGACTTCATCTGCCACCGCCACACGGCCCTGTTCCACCAGAATCACCGGCGACAGCGACCACCCTTCTGCGTGGGTCTGTTCCTCCATGCGTGTCAGAAACGGCACCGTGTGCTTGTGCACCGCCAGTGCCGACAGGCCGTCGGCCACCACCACCGCCAAGTCCACGCCGCCCGGGTGGGCGTGCGCGTAATCGCGCAGGGCCTGGGCCGACTCATCACTCAGCCGCCGTCCCAAGTCCGGGCGTTGCAGGTAGCTGTGACGGTCGACGGCGGCGCTGTGCAGCAACAAGCTGTCACGCCCACGCTCGGCCATTTGGCGGCTCAGGCCTGCGTGGTCAAAAGGCAGGTGCACCGCGTCCCGCGCCTGGGCGTGGGCGAACTGGAAGTCCAGTTGTGCGCCAGTGGGGATGCTGGTGCCGGTGCGCCCCAGCGCGATGCGGGCGGGCGTAAGGCGGCGTAATTCCAGCCACGGGTTTTCAACGCTTTGTTCAGGCGTATCGATAGACACAGGCGGCTCCTTCATCCCAGTTGCGCCAAGGCTTGGCGAAAGGCCGGTGGCAGGCTGTTGCCGAAATGCACCTTGCCGTCCGCCTGCGTGAAGATGCCCATCTTGGCCAGCCACTGTTCAAACTCCGGCGCGGGTTTTAAACCTAATGTCTGGCGGGCGTACAAGGCATCGTGAAAGGAGGTGGTCTGGTAGTTGAGCATGATGTCGTCGGAGCCCGGGATGCCCATGATGAAGTTGATCCCGGCCACGCCCAGCAGGGTCAGCAGGGTGTCCATGTCGTCCTGGTCGGCTTCGGCGTGGTTGGTGTAGCAGATGTCGCAGCCCATGGGCACGCCCAGCAGCTTGCCGCAGAAGTGGTCTTCCAGGCCCGCACGGATGATTTGCTTGCCGTTGTACAGGTATTCGGGGCCGATGAAGCCGACCACGGTGTTCACCAGAAACGGCTTGAAATGCCGCGCCACCGCATAGGCGCGGGTTTCGCAGGATTGCTGGTCCACGCCAAAGTGCGCGTTGGCCGACAGGGCGCTGCCTTGGCCTGTCTCGAAATACATCAGGTTTTTCCCAAGCGTGCCGCGATTCAGGCTCAGGCCTGCGTCGTACCCTTCCTGCAACACACTCAGACTGATGCCGAAACTGGCGTTGGCCGCCTCGGTGCCCGCGATGGACTGAAACACCAGGTCCAGCGGCACCCCCCGGTTGATGGCCTCGATGGACGTGGTGACGTGGGTCAGCACGCACGCCTGGGTCGGGATTTCGTAACGCTGGATGATCGCGTCGAGCATCTCCAGCATCGCGCAGATCGAGGCGATGCTGTCGGTGGCCGGGTTGATGCCGATCATCGCGTCGCCGTTGCCGTAAAGCAGGCCGTCGAGAATGCTCGCGGCAATGCCCGCGGGTTCGTCGGTGGGGTGGTTGGGTTGCAGGCGGGTGGACAGGCGCCCACGCAGGCCGAGGGTGCCGCGAAATTGGGTGACCACGCGGATCTTTTGCGACACCAGCACCAGGTCCTGCACGCGCATGATCTTTGACACGGCCGCGACCATTTCCGGCGTCAGCCCCGGCGCCAGCGCACGTAGGCTGTGTTCGTTGGCTGCGTCACTCAACAGCCAGTCGCGAAACCCGCCCACGGTCAGGTGGCTGACCACGTTAAACGCCTGCTTATCGTGGGTGTCGATGATCAGCCGGGTGACTTCGTCGTTTTCATACGGGATCAGCATTTCTTCAAGAAAATGCTTGAGCGGGATATTGGCCAGTGCCATCTGCGCGGCCACCCGCTCGCCGTCGTTTTGCGCGGCCACGCCGGCTAGAAAGTCCCCGGAGCGTGCGGGGCTGGCCTTGGCCATCACGTCCTTGAGGCTGTCGAAGCGGTAGGTCAGTGCACCCACCGCGTGGGAAAAGCTTGCCATACAGTGTCTCCTTGGCGACGCGGGCAGTGGCCCGCGTCGAGGTTTACGGCAGTTCAGTGCAAGGCGGCCTCTGCGGCCTGGATCGCCGCGAATTCTTCTTCTGGCGTGCCTGCTACCAAGTGATGCCGGCTGTAGAAAGCAAAGTAAGCAATTAATACTCCATAGATGATCGCTGCGCCAATCACCACCCGCGGATCCACCAAAAAGCCCGCCACCACGGCAATGCACGCCAGGACCAGGGCGATGCCCGAGGTAAAGATGCCGCCCGGCGTGCGGTACGGGCGGTCCATTTTGGGGCGGCGGATGCGCAGGGTGATGTGCGCGGCCATCATCAGCACGTAGGAAATGGTCGCGCCAAACACCGCCACCAGGATCAGCAAATCACCCTGGCCGGTCAGCGAAAGGCCAAAGCCGATCAGGCCCGGGATCACCAGTGCCAGCACCGGTGCCTTGCTTTTGTTGGTTTGCGACAGTTTGCGCGGCAAGTAGCCTGCACGCGAAAGGGCGAAAATCTGCCGGGAATAGGCGTAGATAATCGAGAAAAAGCTGGCGATCAGCCCGGCCAGCCCCACCAGGTTGACGAAGCTGCCCATCCAGGTCGACCCACCGTAGGCCAGCGCCAGCGACTCGACCAACGGGTTGCCGGACTTGACCAGTGCAAACGTGCCCGCGCCGCCGGGGGCGATCACCAGAATAAGCAGGGCAAAACTGGTGAGCACCACAATGGCGCCGATCAGGCCGCGTGGCAGGTCGCGCTTGGGGTTCTTGGTTTCCTCGGCGGCCAGCGGCACGCCTTCTACGGCAAGGAAAAACCAGATCGCATAAGGAATCGCCGCCCAGATGCCCACGTACCCGAAGGGCAGGAACGGGCTGGCGCCCCGGGCCTCGGTCACGGGCATGTCGAGCAAATGGGCCACGTTGAAGTGCGGCACCATCGCCACCAAAAACACCCCCAGTGCAAGGGCGGCGATGGCGGTGATGATAAACATCAGTTTCAACGCTTCGCCCACGCCAAAGATGTGGATGCCGATAAACAGCACGTAGAACACGAGGTAGATCATCCAGCCGCCTATGCCGAACAGCGACTCGCAATACGCGCCGATAAACACCGCGATGGCAGCGGGGGCGATGGCGTATTCGATCAGGATCGCGGTGCCGGTGAGAAACCCGCCCCATGGGCCGAATGCACTGCGGGCAAACCCGTAGCCGCCGCCCGCCGTAGGAATCATGGAAGAGAGCTCGGCCAGGGAAAAACACATGCACAGGTACATGGTGGCCATCAGCAAGGTGGCGAGGAACATCCCGCCCCAGCCGCCCTGGGCCAGGCCGAAGTTCCAGCCGGCGTAGTCGCCGGAGATCACATAAGCAACGCCAAGGCCGACCAACAGCACCCAGCCGGCGGCACCTTTTTTAAGTTCGCGTTGTTGGAAGTAGTCGACGCCAACTTTTTCAAAGTCGACAGACGTAGAAGTGGGTTCGCTAGGCATGATGAAGTACCGTCCATTGTTATTGTTTTAGTTCGGCTGTCTTGAGCCGATGGGGGAACACTACTTGCAAAGAACAGCGGTGGGAGCAGGCACGCCTACTCCCACTTTTTATGGCCTTAAGTGCAGGGTCTTAGAAGAAGCCCAGTGGATTAATGTCGTAACTGACCAACAAGTTTTTAGTTTGCTGGTAGTGGTCCAACATCATCTTGTGCGTTTCGCGGCCCACCCCGGACTTTTTGTAACCGCCAAACGCGGCATGCGCCGGGTAGAGGTGATAGCAGTTGGTCCACACGCGGCCCGCCTTGATCGCCCGGCCCATGCGGTAGGCGCGGTTGATGTCGCGTGTCCACACGCCTGCACCCAGGCCGAACTCAGTGTCGTTGGCAATCGCCAGTGCTTCGGCCTCATCCTTGAATGTGGTGATACTCACCACTGGCCCGAAGATCTCCTCCTGGAACACGCGCATCTGGTTGGTGCCCTTGAGCAGGGTCGGCTGGATGTAATAGCCGCTGGCCAGGTCGCCGCTCAGTTTCTCGACCTTGCCGCCGGTCAACAGTTGCGCGCCTTCGCCCTTGGCGATTTCCAGGTACGAGAGGATCTTGTCAAATTGCTGCTCGGACGCTTGGGCACCCACCATGGTGTCGGTGTCCAGCGGGTCGCCGCGTTTGATCTGCTCGATTTTTTTCATCACCACTTTCATGAAGTCGTCGTAGATCGACTCTTCCACCAGCGCGCGTGACGGGCAGGTGCACACCTCGCCCTGGTTGAAAAACGCCAGCACCAGGCCCTCGGCGGCCTTTTCGATAAAGGACGGTTCGGCCTTCATGATGTCGGCGAAGAAAATGTTCGGCGACTTGCCGCCCAGCTCCACGGTGGACGGGATGATATTGGTCGCGGCCGCATGCATGATGTGCGAGCCCACGGGCGTGGAGCCGGTAAACGCGATTTTGGCGATGCGCTTGCTAGTGGCCAGCGCTTCACCGGCTTCTTTACCAAAGCCGTGCACCACGTTCAGCACGCCCGGCGGCAGCAGGTCGCCGATCACTTCCAGCAACACATTGATGCCCAACGGTGTTTGCTCGGCGGGTTTGAGCACCACGCAGTTACCGGCGGCCAGGGCCGGTGCCAGCTTCCAGGCGGCCATCAGCAACGGGAAGTTCCACGGGATGATCTGACCGACCACGCCCAAGGGCTCATGGAAGTGGTAGGCGGCGGTGTGTTCGTTGATCTCGGCGCTGGTGCCTTCCTGGGCGCGGATGCAACCGGCGAAATAGCGGAAATGGTCGGCGGCCAGCGGGATGTCGGCGTTGAGGGTTTCGCGCACGGCCTTGCCGTTGTCCCAGGTTTCGGTGATGGCCAGCAGCTCAAGGTTCTGTTCGATGCGGTCGGCGATTTTCAGCAGCACCAGCGAGCGGTCCTGCGCCGAGGTTTTGCCCCAGGCGTCAGCGGCGGCGTGGGCGGCGTCCAGCGCCTTGTCGATGTCCTTGGCGGTGGAGCGGGGGAATTCGGCGATGGGTTTACCGTTGACCGGCGAGAGGTTGGTGAAGTAGTTGCCGTCCACCGGCGCGACGAATTCGCCGCCGATGTAGTTGCCGTACTTGGCCTTGAAAGAAACCTTGGCGCCTTCAGTACCGGGGTGGGCGTAACGCATGGTGGGTGTCTCCTGGCTCTTGTGTTTATGGGAGGACGCACGGTTGTGCTTGCAAGAGCGTAGAGCAAAGGTCGGGCCAGCGCGGGCGGGGGCCGTGTAATCGGGCATTGGGGGTGTGTTGCAACACGTTGCTGTGCCGGGCCCGGTACAGCGCAGGTGACAGTTTGTGCCATAAACGGGACAGCCGCGGGTCGGCAGGTCGGGCCGGGATTGCAATGCCTGCGGGGCAGGAGGATGCTGGCCGTCCCGGTTCGCGATGTGTCCCACGCAGCAGGAGAACAATAACAACATGCATAACGATCATTTCAGTCGCCATGCCCAGCACGTGCTGACAGCCACGCGGGGCCAGGACCTTTCCACCGGCCCCGGCAGCGACCCGTCCATCGCCCGCTCCTGGTTGCGCTGCCTGGAGGACTATCACCTTGATCCCGCCCAAACCCTGGCCCCCACGGTGCTGGAGCATGGGCGGCTGATGGAAAGCCGCGAACGCCTGCACCAGGTGCTGAGCATTGCCGGTCACGAGATGAACAGCCTGCACCAACAGCTCGAAGGGGCGGGCCACGCGGTGCTGTTGACCGATGCGCGCGGGGTGATCCTCAACTGCGTCACCGCGCCTGCCGAGCGCAAGATTTTCGAGCGTGCAGGCCTGTGGCTCGGCGCCGACTGGAGCGAGGCGTGCGAAGGCACCAACGGTATTGGCACCTGCCTGGTGGAGCGCCAGGCGCTGACGATTCATCGTGATGAGCATTTTCGCGGGCGCCACACCGGGCTGACCTGTTCGGCGAGCCCGGTGTTTGATCCCCATGGCGAATTGCTGGCGGTGCTGGATGTGTCATCGGCCCGGGCAGCGGTGTCGCGCCAGAGCCAGTTCCACACCATGGCGCTGGTCAACCTCTCGGCGAAGATGATCGAGAGTTGCTACTTCCTGCGTCACTACGAGCATCACTGGTTATTGCGGTTTCACTGGCAGGCCGAGTCAGTGGGGCTGTTCAGCGAAGGGTTGCTGGCGTTTGATGGCGAAGGGCGCATCTGCGCGCTCAACCAGAGCGCGCTGAACCTGCTGGGACGTTTGCGCAACGAGTTGCTGGGGCAGCCGGTAGAGGCGTTTTTCGACTGCGCCCTGGATGAATTGCTCGGCCGTGCCAGTGTCAATGCCACCGCCAGTTGGCCGCTGCAGACCCGCGACGGTCGCCGGGTATTTGCGGTGCTGCGGGGCCAGGCGCGGCCGGTGTCTGGCCCGCCGGTGGCGGTTCTGCACAAACCCGTGCCGGGCATTTGCCTGGACGACCCCACGCTGCAAAGCGAGTTCAGCAAAGCCTTGCGCGTGTTCGAGCGCGACGTGCCGCTGTTGATCAACGGCGAAACCGGCTCGGGCAAGGAGGCGTTTGCCAAGGCCGTACACCAGGCCAGCCTGCGGGCGGGCAAGTCGTTCGTGGCGCTCAACTGCGCGGCCATCCCCGAAAACCTGATTGAAAGCGAACTGTTCGGCTATCGCGGCGGCAGCTTTACCGGGGCGCGCAAGGAAGGCATGCGCGGCAAGTTGCAGCAAGCCGATGGTGGCACCTTGTTTCTCGACGAAATCGGCGACATGCCGCTGGCCCTGCAAACCCGGCTATTAAGGGTGCTGGAAGATCGCCTGGTGGTGCCCATCGGCGGTGAGCCTGAGGCTGTGAATGTGCGGATCATCAGCGCGACCCACCGCAACCTGCTGCAACGGGTGCAGGACGGCAGCTTTCGCGAAGACTTGTATTACCGCCTCAACGGCTTGGAAATCGGCCTGCCCGCCTTGCGCGAGCGCAGTGACAAGGCGCAACTGCTGGCGTTTGTATTGGCGCAGGAAGCGGCCGGGCAGGCGGTGGTGCTCGACCCTCGGGCGCGTGAGGCATTGCTGGGGTTTGCCTGGCCGGGCAATGTGCGGCAACTGCGTATGGTGCTGCGTACCGTAGTGGCGTTGTGTACCGACGGCCGGGTGCGGTGGGACGATTTGCCAGCGATGATCCGCAGCGCCCAGCCGGTGGTTGCTGAGTGCGCCGGTTCTTGCCTGGACGCCGCCGAGCGGGGCGCCTTGTTGACGACGTTGGCGCAACAGCACTGGCATATGAGCCAGAGCGCCGCAGCGCTGGGAATCAGCCGAAATACGCTGTACAGAAAGTTGCGCAAATACGGGATTACCCGCCAAGCGAACCTGTCGCCGTTATAGTTTTTACCGCTCGCTGTCAGCTGCCCATTGCACTCGCTGTGCGATGCGTCGGGTTTGGCGGTTGGGGTTGATTTTCTGGAACCGGGTACGGGGTTTGAGTAACGCAGTGCAAGAGGCCGGACGTTGATCGCCTGGCCTCGTTGTTTTCTGCGTCAACAACCTCAGTGTCAGAAATCATCAAGGTGAAGAGTATGCGTGTCACAGGTCTGCCCCCGTCGATACCGTTACAGCCTAAAGAACAGCCCGATCATGAACTGAAAGCGCCCGCTGTCGTGCCCGCGGCGGAGGAGCACAGCGAGCAGGGTGAACATCGGCGCCAGAAGCGTGGGATTTTTACCCAGATTTTCCGGCGGACAGTACCGCCCAGCCCGCCACGGGTGCCCAGCCTGCCGCCTGCCCAGCGGCCGTCCATCCGGCCCCCGGCTGGTTCAGAAAGCCCGAAGCCGCCGGCTCGTGTGCCCAACGATCGGTTCAAGGACGTCGCCACGCGTATCACCGGGCAGCCTGGCCCGAGCGTGGGCATTCTTTCGCAGAGCCATCCCGCACCAAAGAACCTGGCGGAAGTCACTCAAAACCTGATAGTTGCGGATCGCCTGCACAAAGCCGGGGTTTTTCCTACATCCCCTCAGTTGGGGACCGTCGCCCGTGATGCCTTTGTCAACGCGGGGATCAACGGCTTGGTCAGTGCACCCTTGAGCATCGCCACCTATGCAGGTTCCGCCTGGACTGGCGAGGCTATCAAGGGCCAGTACGCGGCGCAGACGCCGCTTCTGCCGCCCGTGCATATGTCGGCGCCCAGCACGCAAGTCGGCGGGCCCACTGCCGTGCCGCCTGCGGCCGAGGCGCTGGACTCGCGGTTGGCGCTTGCGGAGCTGCGCATCGAAGTGGTGGCCAATAACATCATGGCGGTTCGCCAGGGTACGGATGCGCCAGCGCTCAAGATCGCGGACAGCTCGTCAGGCTCCCCCGGCGACCGTCTGACCACCCTGGAAGCGCTGTATGGCGTGGCGGAAAAACAGCTCACGCTGATCGGCGAGGAAAACGACATGATTTTCCGACCCTACGTCCCGTCAGGCGGTATGGCCACCACCGACCAGGGCCGACTGGACGCCTTGGAAAAACAGTTTGAGGGGGTGAACAAGTTCATCGGCAAACTGATCGTGCTCAAGAGCACCGAACTCCCCGAAGCGGGCGTGGCGGGCACCCAAACCGCCTGAGTCCCCGGCGGCCTGCAAAGGCCGCCGTCTAACAGCTAAAGAGTGCGATTTCCCCCTCCCTGCGCTAACCTGCCTCGATGTTTTACGAGGTCGACTATGCACATTCATATTCTCGGTATCTGCGGCACTTTCATGGGTTCGATGGCGGTATTGGCCAAAGAGTTGGGCCATCACGTCACCGGCTCCGATGCCAATGTGTACCCGCCCATGAGCACGCAACTTCAAGCCCAGGGCATCACCCTGACCCAAGGCTATGACCCGGCCCAATTCGACCCGGCGCCGGACTTGGTGGTGATCGGCAACGCCATGTCCCGTGGCAACCCGGCCGTCGAGTACGTACTCAATAAAGGTTTGCCTTATGTGTCTGGCCCGCAATGGCTGGCAGACCACGTGCTGCAAGGTCGCTGGGTATTGGCCGTGGCCGGCACCCACGGCAAGACCACCACCAGCAGCATGCTCGCTTGGGTGCTGGAGCATGCCGGCATGAGCCCGGGCTTTTTGATCGGCGGGGTGCCGCAGAACTTCTCCGTGTCTGCTCGCCTGGGCGGCACGCCGTTTTTTGTGATCGAGGCGGACGAGTACGACAGCGCCTTCTTCGACAAGCGCTCCAAGTTCGTCCACTACCGCCCGCGCACGGCGATCCTGAACAACCTTGAGTTCGATCACGCCGACATCTTCCCTGACCTGGCGGCCATCGAGCGCCAGTTCCACCACTTGGTGCGGACCATTCCGGCTGAAGGCTTGGTGATCCACCCCACCACCGAGCCTGCGTTGCAGCGTGTGATCCAGATGGGCTGCTGGACCCCAGTGCAGACCACCGGCGAGGGCGGGCAGTGGCAGGTCAAATTGCTGAGCGAAGACGGCTCGCGCTTTGAAGTGTCGTTTGAAGGCGTGTCTCAAGGCATCGTCGATTGGGCAATGACCGGTCAGCACAACGTCGCCAACGCCTTGGTCACGCTTGCAGCCGCTCGCCATGTAGGCGTGG
The DNA here is from genome assembly GCF_054071325.1 of Pseudomonas sp. SDO5215_S409. Classification (NCBI taxonomy): domain Bacteria; kingdom Pseudomonadati; phylum Pseudomonadota; class Gammaproteobacteria; order Pseudomonadales; family Pseudomonadaceae; genus Pseudomonas; species Pseudomonas sp. SDO5215_S409. The sequence continues at coordinate 57,650 of NZ_JBSVWN010000013.1, forward strand.
TGCCGTCCATGGGCATCGCCGCATTGAGCGCATTCAAGAGCGTGAAGCGGCGTATGGAAAAAGTCGCCGAAGTGAACGGTATTACGATCTACGACGACTTTGCCCACCACCCCACGGCCATTGCCACCACCCTGGACGGCCTGCGCAAACGCGTGGGGGATGCGCCGATCATTGCGGTGATCGAGCCGCGTTCCAACTCCATGAAGCTGGGCGCGCACCGCGACGGTTTGCCCGAAAGCGTGAACGACGCCGACCTGGCCCTGTGGTACGCCCCGGCCAACCTCGGCTGGGACTTGCCAGCCATTGCGGCCCGCTGCACCGTGCCGTCGCAGGTTTTTGATTCGCTGGACGGCATCATTGAACAGGTCAAACGCCAGGCCAAGCCCGGCACACAGGTGGTGATCATGAGCAACGGCGGCTTTGGCGGCCTGCACGGCAAACTGGCCGAGGCGCTGAAATGAACGGCCCGGAACGCATCACCCTGGCGATGACCGGTGCGTCCGGCGCGCCCTACGGCTTGCGCCTGCTGGACTGCCTGGTGCGTGAAGACCGCGAGGTGCACTTTTTGATCTCCAAGGCCGCGCAACTGGTGCTGGCCACCGAAACCGACGTGGCGCTGCCCGCCAAGGTGCAGGGCATGCAGGCGTTTCTGACCGAGTACACCGGCGCGGCGGCGGGGCAGATCAAGGTGTATGGCAAGGAAGACTGGATGTCGCCCGTGGCCTCGGGCTCCGGGGCACCTGCGGCGATGGTGGTGGTGCCGTGTTCTACCGGCACCCTGTCGGCGATTGCGACCGGGGCGTGCAACAACCTGATCGAGCGGGCCGCCGACGTGACCTTGAAGGAGCGTCGCCCGTTGATCCTGGTGCCGCGCGAGGCGCCGTATTCGAGTATTCACCTGGAGCACATGCTCAAGCTGTCGAACATGGGCGTGACCATCCTGCCTGCATCGCCGGGCTTTTATCACCAGCCGCAGACCATCGATGACCTGGTGGATTTTGTGGTGGCGCGCATTCTCAACTTGTTGAACATTCCCCAGGACATGCTGCCGCGTTGGGGCGAACACCATTTGAGCAGCGATGAATAAACTCCTGATGGTGCTGGTGGCACTGCAACTGACCGGCTGCGCCACGGCGCGCACGCTGGACGCCGCCCAGCCGGGTGCGCCGGTGGTATACGCCGGCACGCGGCTGGATATGTATGCGATACAGGGTGGTTGTTGCGCGATGGACCGGTTTGGTGCCGAGGCGCCGAGCTATCCGCACCTCGACCTGCCGGCCAGTGCGGTGCTCGACACGCTGTTGTTGCCCCTGTCGGTGTTGACGGTGTTGGGCGTCGGGTTCAACGCCACGGGCGGGCTGTAACCGCGACAGGGTCGGCTTACTTGCCCAGCTTGCGCAGCTCGTCCGACTCCACCACGCGCAGGCCGTCCTGTTCTTCCAGCGCCAGTCGCCACATGGCCCGCGCCAGTTCGCACACTTCAATCCCGCGGTATTTGCCCGGGATCAGGCGTGACAACGGCCCGGCGATTTTTTCGGCCAGGCGCGTTTCCAGGCGCTCGCCCAACAGCAGCGATGGCCGCACGATGGTCAGTTGTGGCCAGTCCTGAGCCTTCAAGGCGTCTTCCATCTCGCCCTTGACCCGGTTGTAGAAAATCGAGGATTCAGGGTCGGCGCCAATTGCGCTGATTACCACCAGGTGGCGAGCGCCCAATGCTCGCGCACGCTGGGCAAAGGCCACGACCAGGTCCAGGTCCACGGCGCGGAACGCCGCTTCTGAGCCCGCTTTTTTGAGGGTGGTGCCCAGGCAGCAAAAGGCCAGGTCGACACGGCCGCCTAGTTGCGGCAAGACCGCCGTCAGGTCGCCCAGCGGGTTTTCCAGGTGTGGGTGTTCGGCAAGTGGCTTGCGGCTGGGTGCCAGCACGCGGGCGACGGTGGGTTCGTTAAGCAGGCGATCGAGCAGGTGCTCGCCCGTAAGGCCAGTGGCCCCGGCGAGCAGGATATGCTGAGGCGTCAAGTACATGATGTTTCCCCCTTGATACGGTTTCAGCTTAGTTGCTCTTGGCTTCCTTGCTATTGATAGAGACGCTTTCCAACGCTTTTCGTGCCTGCTGTTTGCGTAATAATTGCCAGCGCGCAATCACGCCTTTGGGGGCCCAGATCTGGGGTTCGGAGGCTTCGAAGTTGTCCGCCTGTTCGCGTTCGGCCACGTGGGTTTGCGCCAGCTTGAAGGCTTGCTGCAAGTCGTCGGTCTGGTTGAGGGCTTGTGCGAAAAGAGCGTCGCCGAAGTAGGTGAAGTCTGCTTCTTCCGAACAGCCGAAGGACACGCGGTCAGCCCGCGAGGCGGTCATGATCAACGTGTGTTCGTCTTTGAGGGCCGGGATGAAGCCGCCGGAGTAGCAGGCGGAAATCACGATGATCTTGTCGCGGTTTTTCAGCGGCGCCATCACGGCGGCCAGCTCGTCGGCGGGCAGGTCGGCCAGCTCCATGCGCGGCTGGTCGAGCACCAGTTCGTGCTCGTGGGTGCCGTGGCTGGTGAGGTAGATGAACACCAGGTCGTCGGGGCCGCTGCGCTCGGCCAGGGTCTGCACGGCGCGGCGCAGGTTTTCACGGGTGGCCATGGGGCGGTCGGCGATGTGGTCGCGGTGGTTCACCAGGCGGATCTGGCCGAAGGCGCCAAAGCGGCTGGCGAGCATGTTGCTGACGTAATCGGCTTCGCGCAGGAACACGCTTTGCTTGCCGTCGCCGGCCAGCGTCAGCGTGTACAGCTTTACCCCGGGCGTGGAGGCGGGCACGGCGGCCAGGGCGGTGTCGAGCAGGCGGCCTTGGGCCAGCAACCCGGTTTCCAGCGGGTCGGGCAACAGCTTGCCGTCGGCGTCGCGCACCCGCAGGCCATTGACCCAGGTGCCGGCCTGTACGGTGCCGTCGGTGAGCACCAGCGTGCCGTGGCCCTGGTAGTTGTCGCTGTCGAAACCGCCGATGTAGAAGCTGCCGTCGGTGAGGTTCAGGCGGCCTTGGCCGGTGAAGCGCCAGTCGGCGAACTGGCCCACATAGTGGCTGCCGTCGACGCCGATCAACTCGCCCTTGCCACTCAGCGCGCCTTCTTTGAATTCGCCGATCCACACGTCGCCGTCGGCGTTCTCGTAGCGGCCCTTGCCGTTGAGCTGGTTCTGTTTGAAGTGGCCGATGTACATGTCGCCATCGGCGCTGTTGAAGGTGCCGTAGCCCTCCAGTTGACCATCGAAGAAATGGCCGCCGAACTGGTTGCCGCTGTCGTCGTTGCGCTGGCCTTCGCCGTTGGGTTTGCCGTGGGCGAACTGGCCCTGGTACTGGCTGCCGTCGGCCAGCTCCAGGCGGCCAAGGCCGGAATACTGGTCGTCCTTGAACTCGCCGCGGTAGGTCATTTGCCCCTCTTTGAGGGTGCCTTCGCCGTTGCGCCGGCCTTGCTTGAAGCCGCCGGTGTAACTGCTGCCCGGGGTGGTCAGGCTGCCCTGGCCCTCAAACAGGCCCTGGTGGAACTGGCCTTTATAGACTTCGCCGTTGCTGCCGTGCCATTCGCCCTGGCCGTGCCACTGGCCCTTGTCGAACTGGCCCGCGTACCAACTGCCGTTGGGGTAGTCCACGCGGCCCTGGCCTTGCAGCAAACCGTTGACCACATCGCCCCGGTAACGGCCGCCATCGGGCAGGCGCGCATCGGGCGGCAACAGCGATTCGCCGTCTCCGCAAGCGGTGAGCAACAGGGCAAGAGCGAGGGGAGCAAGTGGGCGCATAGCGGGATCCGGATAATTGAGCGCCGAGTATGCCGCAGCTACGAGATCTATACATAAATTTACACGAATTGTGATGAGTGAACGGGGCGTGCCCGTTCACTCCAGCCGCAGCGTTACACGAAGCAGAGTGACAGCGACTCGGCGATGTAGGCGGGCTTGTCCTGGCCTTCTATTTCCAGGGTGCAGGTGGCTTTGAGCAGCCATTGGCCGGGTTTTTTCTGGGCGGCATCGGTGAGGCTCACCGCCAGGCGTACCCGGGAGTTGACCTTGACCGGCTGCATGAACCGCACGCTGTCAAGGCCATAGTTCACCGCCATCTTCAGGCCTTCGGGCATGATCAGGATGTTTTCGATCAGTTTGGGGATCAGCGACAGCGACAAAAAACCATGGGCGATGGTGCTGCCGAATGGCGTCTGGGCGGCTTTTTCCGGGTCCACGTGGATGAACTGATAATCGCCGGTGGCCTCGGCGAACAGGTTGATGCGGTCCTGATCGATGGTTAGCCAGTCGGAGCGTCCCAGTTCCTTGCCGACATAATCGTTGAGCTGCGCTACGGGTACATAGGGCATTGCGTCTCTCCTTGAGGTCATCGATTTTTAGAGTTTCCAGGCATGAAACGGCGCCCTGAGAACCAATGTAGATCATCATGGCAAAATGCTGTGGTCAACCCACCCTGCTTTAGGCGAATGCCGGTGTATGGGCTGGGCGTGCTTAAATGCCGGTCGGGTTTGAGGGGAGGGGATTGGATGCTGTTACGCGGGCTCACATGGCTGGTGCTGTTCCAATTGCTCGGCACGGCGATCAATCATTTATGCCTGCCGGTGCTGCCGGGGCCGATCATCGGCCTGCTGCTGTTGCTGGCCTTCCTGATCGGTCGCGGCGAAGTCGGCGAGCCCCTGAGCCTGGCCGCGGGCAGCCTGTTGCGTTACCTGCCGTTGCTGCTGGTGCCGCCCGCGGTGGGCGTGATGGTGTACGCCCACGACATCGCCGCCGACTTCTGGGCCATCGTCGGGGCATTGGTGCTATCGCTGGTGATCGCCATGGGATTTGTCGGCGTGCTCATGCAGTACCTGGTCAAGCGCCAGGCGCGCCGGGAGGGCAAGCCATGATGCTCGACTGGCAGGGCGCGTGGACGGCGGTCATTCATCATCCCTTGTTTGGCATCGGCATTACCCTGGGCGCCTACCAACTGGTGCTGGCGGTGTTCGAGAAAACCCGCTGGATTTTTCTGCAGCCGGTGCTGGTGTCGATGTTGCTGGTGATTGGCGTGTTGCTGGGCTGCGGGCTGACCTACGCCGAATACCGCCAGAGCACCGAAATACTGGGCATCCTGCTGGGCCCGGCCACCGTCGCCCTGGCGGTGCCGCTTTACCTGAACCTGCGCAGAATCCGCCAATTGTTCTGGCCCATTTTTACTACGCTGGTGGTGGGCGGCGTGCTGGCCACCGGCCTGTGCCTGTTGTTGGGCGGGTGGTTTGGCGCCGAACACAAAATGTTGATGACCATGGCGCCCAAGTCCGTAACCTCGCCGATTGCCATGCTGGTGGCCGAGCAACTGGGCGGTGTGGCGGCGTTGGCGGCGGTTTTTGTGCTGATCACCGGCGTGATTGGTGCGATGATCGGCCCCGCTTATTTGACGCGCCTGGGTGTGCACAGCCCCGAGGCACGTGGCATGGCGCTGGGCATGACGGCCCATGCGGTGGGAACGTCGGTGGCCTTGCAGGAAAGCGAGGAGTGCGGCGCCTTTGCCGCGCTGGCCATGAGTTTGATGGGCGTGGCAACGGCGGTGTTCCTGCCGTTGGCCGTGTCACTGGTTATTTAAGGAAACCTTTATGAGTCTGGCGCTTTTCCCGCTCAATACCGTGCTGTTCCCCGGCTGCACCCTCGACCTGCAACTGTTCGAGGCGCGCTACCTGGACATGATCAGCCGCTGCATGAAAAAGGGCGAAAGCTTTGGTGTGGTCTGCATCCTGGACGGCAAGGAGGTGGGACTGGCGCCGGACGGCTACGCCACGATCGGCTGTGAAGCGCTGATCCGAGATTTCAAGCAACAGGACAACGGCCTGCTGGGCATTCGTGTCGAAGGCGGCCGCAGGTTTCGCGTGCGCGAGGCCGGTGTGCAGCGCGACCAATTGCTGGTGGCCGAGGTGCAATGGCTGGACGAATGGCCCGAGCAGCCGCTGGCCGAAGAAGACGCCGACCTGCTGGCCTTGCTCCACGCCCTGGCCGAGCACCCGATGGTCGCCTCGCTGGACATGGGCACCCACGCCGACGGCCAGCAGGCCCTGGGCAACCAACTGGCGTACCTGCTGCCTTTCACCGAGGCCGGCAAGATCGACCTGTTACAACTCGACGATCCACGGCAACGGCTGGATGCCATTCAACGGTTGCTGGATGAGCTGCAGGGCGAGCTCTTCACTCAATAGGCATACCGCAGCAACGCGTGAGCCGTGCCGTTCAGCGCGATAAAACCGAGCAGCGCCGTGAGGGTCGGCAGCACCAGCCACCAGGTTTTCGCGGGCATTGCCGGCAGCAGGCTGCGGTGCTGGCTGACCGTGAGGCTGAACGCACAGACCGTCATGGCCAGCAAGGCGCCGGCCAGAATGTCGGTGGGCCAGTGGGCCCCCAGGTACACCCGGGACACGGCAATGGCGGCGGCCGGCAGGGCACCGAGTATCAGCCACGTCAGGCGCATGCGCGTGGGTTGGCCGCGCCCGGCCAGCACCGCCAACGCCAGGAAAAACGCGAACGAGCCCGACGCATGGCCACTGGGCATGCTGAAGCTGGTGAGCGGGTCGGTCAGCACTTCGGGGCGCATGCGCGCAAAAAACAGTTTGGTGCCGGTGTTGATCACCGCCGCGCCCGCCAGGGTGGCGCCGACGAAAAACGCCTGGCGCCATTGGCGCATCAGCAGCAGCAAGCCGGTCAACACGGCGCTGGCCAGGAACATCTTCTTGAACTCGCCGAGCTGGGTGATCCGCACCATGACCTGATCGATGGCCGGTCCGCGATGTTCTTGCACCAATGCCATCAGGCCCTGATCGAAATCGTTGAGGCGCGGGTAGCCGATAAACAGTGCGATCAGCAGCGCGGCGCTCACGCAACCTATCCACAGCGTCGCGCGGCGATGGCCCCGCAGGCTGCTGTTGAGGCTCACGCCGATCAATACCGCGAGGCACGCGGCGACGATCGCCGCTTCAGGCCAGAAACCTTCGGGCAGCGGCAGGCGGAACGCGGCACCGGTCGCCCAGCCCGGCAGCAGGTAGGCCACCGACCAACCGGCGGACGCCAGCACACTCACGGCGGCAAAGCGCGGGAAGGGCATGTCGCACATGCCCGCCACCATGGGCAGCATGGGGCGTAGCGGGCCGATGAAGCGTCCTACCAACAGGCTGGCGATGCCGTACTTCTGAAAGTAAGTCTCCGCGCCGTTGATCCATTCGGGGTGGCTGCGCAGGCCGGGCAGTCGCCGGATGTTTTGGTGGAAATGCCGGCCCAGGTAGTAGGAAATGCCGTCGCCCAGCAGGCCGCCGAGCAAGCCCAGCAACAGGGTTTCGCCCAGGGGCAGCGCGCCGCTGCCAGCCAGCACCGCAATCGCGAACAGCAAGACCGTGCCCGGCACGATCAGGCCGACAATCGCCAGGCATTCCACGCACGCGACGATAAAAACCGCGGCGGCCAGCCATTGTGGGTTCAGGGTCAACCAGCCAGTGATGCTATCGAGCCATGGGCCCATACACTCAACTCCATGTGTGACGGCCTGCTGGGGGTTGATGCGTGATTCCCCGGCGCAGGCCGTTCAGTCATTTCAGATTAAAAAATAGTCGCGCCCTTCGACTTGGCCCCGACGCAGCGGGTTCCGCGTGCAGTGGGGGGCATAGTCGGCATCGACAAAGCGGTACATCAGGTGTTCATCACGCCCGCTGGGGATGCCCAGTCGCGTGGTCTGGATGATGCGGCTCGGGGTTTGTCCCACGTCCTCGACGTACAACGCCTGCGGGTCGAAGCGCTTGGCGTCCCACATCGGCACCTTCAACCCCAGCGCCTTGCACAGCAGGGTCTGGCCCGCGCACAGCTTGTGCGCGGGGCGCGGCGCGCCGCTGGCATCGGGGTTGTTCAGTTGCATCTGCGCCAGGCTGGCTGGGCCCGATACGCTGTCCACCCACGGGTAAGCGGACTTGATCAGCACGGCATTGCCCGGGCCCTGTGCGCTGAAGTTCAACGAGTCGCCTCCCCGTGCGTAGTACATATAGATGTGCCCGCCATCCAGAAACAAAGCCTTACGTTTTTCTGTGTAGCCCAACGAGGCGTGGCTGCCTTTTTCGGCCAGGTAATAGGCTTCGGTTTCGATGATGCGCACCGACAGCCACAGGTCCCCGACACGATGACGCACGACTTTGCCCAGCAGGCCTTGCGCAAGCACTTGCGGGTCCCGGTCGAAAAAGCCGTCAGGCAGGGGGCTTGCGGGCAGCGGAGGGGAAAAACTGGACATGGCAGTGGAGGGTGGCCCGGTTAAATGTGACAGGATGATAACAAGTCCCGCCTTAATTCCGGCTGAACATCGGATTTTTACAGTTCATTTCGACCATCCGCCCCTCACCGCTGTCCGTAGGACCGCGTCACAGCTATAATCTGCCGCTTTCCTCTCTGCCAAGATCCCACCCGACCATGACTGAGTCCGTTCTCGACTACATGACCCGCCTGGGTCGCGCTGCCCGTCAGGCCTCGCGGTTGATCGCCCGCGCGACGACGGCGCAGAAGAACCGTGCACTGCTGGCCGCCGCTGACGCCTTGGATGCCTCGCGCACCGAGCTCGTCGCCGCCAACGCGCAGGACCTGGCCAACGGCCAGGCCAATGGTCTGGAACCGGCCCTGCTCGATCGCCTGGCGCTTACCCCGGCGCGCATCGACGACATGATCGAAGGTTTGCGTCAGGTGGCCAAGCTGCCTGACCCCATCGGTGAAATCCGCGACATGCGCTACCTGCCGTCCGGCATCCAGGTCGGCAAGATGCGCGTGCCCCTGGGCGTGATCGGCATCATTTACGAGTCGCGTCCCAACGTGACCATCGACGCGGCGGCGCTGTGCCTCAAGTCCGGCAATGCGACCATCCTGCGCGGCGGCTCCGAGGCCATCCACTCCAACCGCGCCATCGCCGCGTGTATCCAGCAGGGCCTGGCCGTGGCCGAGTTGCCGGCTGACGTGGTGCAAGTGGTCGAAACCACCGACCGTGCGGCCGTGGGCGCGTTGATCACCATGCCCGAGTTTGTCGACGTGATCGTGCCGCGGGGTGGCAAGGGCCTGATCGAACGTGTGAGCCGTGACGCCAAGGTGCCGGTCATCAAGCACTTGGACGGCGTGTGTCACGTCTTCATCGACGTGGCCGCCGACCTCGACAAGGCCATCCGCATCGCCGACAACGCCAAGACCCACCGCTACGCCCCGTGCAACACCATGGAAACCCTGCTGGTGCACGCGGGCATTGCCGAGCGTGTGTTGCCGCCGCTGGCTGCCATCTACCGGGACAAAGGCGTTGAACTGCGCGGCTGTTCACGTACCCGGGCGTTGCTCGGCAGCGACGTGATCGAGGCCACCGAGCAGGACTGGTACACCGAATACACGGCGCCGATCCTGTCGATCCGCATCGTCGATGACCTGGACCAGGCCATCGAGCACATCAACACCTACGGCTCCAAGCACACCGACGCCATCGTCACCGAGCATTTCAGCGATGCCCGGCGTTTTCTCACCGAAGTGGATTCCGCTTCGGTCATGGTCAACGCCTCGACGCGCTTCGCCGACGGTTTCGAGTACGGCCTGGGTGCGGAGATCGGTATTTCCACCGACAAACTCCACGCACGCGGCCCGGTCGGCCTGGAAGGCCTGACCAGCGAGAAGTACGTGGTGTTCGGTGATGGCCATGTGCGCACTTGATGGGTAAACGCATCGGGCTGCTCGGGGGCACATTCGACCCCGTGCACATCGGCCATTTGCGCAGTGCCCTGGAAGTCGCGGACGCCCTCGGGCTGGACGAGTTGCGCCTGGTGCCCAACGCCCGTCCGCCGCACCGCGACGTGCCACAGGTGTCGGCGCAAGACCGCCTGGCGATGGTGCGCTGCGCCGTGGCGGGCATAGCGCCCCTGGTGGTGGACGACCGCGAGTTGAAGCGCGACAAACCGTCTTACACTGTCGACACCCTGGAACTGATGCGGGCCGAGCTGGCCGCTGATGACCAGTTGTTTCTACTTTTGGGCTGGGACGCATTTTGCGGCCTGCCCTCTTGGCATCGCTGGGACGAATTGCTCCAGCATTGCCACATCCTGGTGCTGCAACGCCCGGATGCCGACAGCGAATCGCCGGATGCCTTGCGCAACCTGCTGGCAGCGCGCTCGGTAAGTGACCCACAGGCCCTGACCGGGCCGAGCGGGAATATTGCATTCGTCTGGCAAACCCCGCTTGCGGTGTCTGCCACCCAGATCCGTCAACTGCTGGCCAGCGGTAAGTCGGTACGTTTCCTGGTGCCCGACGCGGTCCTGGCCTACATCGATGCGCACGGTCTGTACCGTGCGTCGAACTGAACAGGCGCGCTTGAAGACACGAACCGTCGTGTACCAGGCGTGCGAATACATGAGCAAAACGAGTTTTTTATGACCAACAAAGACGTAAGCAAAGTTAAGCGCAAAGGCACCTTCAAGAGCGCCCCGCTGCCGGCCGAGGCCCAGGTTGGCCCGGTCCCTGAAGGCGAAGCGCTGGTAGCGCTGGCCGTGGCTGCGCTGGAAGACGTGAAGGCCCAGGACATCCAGGTGCTGGACGTGCGTGACAAGCAAAGCATCACCGACTTCATGATCATCGCCACTGGTACATCCAACCGCCAGATCGGCGCGATGCTCGACAAGGTTCGCGAAGCCGTCAAGGCCCAGGGCGTCAAGCCGTTGGGCGAAGAAGGCAAGGGCGACAGCGACTGGGTGCTGGCCGACCTGGACACCGTGATCGTGCACATGATGACCAGCAACGCCCGCCAGTTCTACGACCTGGAGCGTCTGTGGAAAGGTGCCGAGCAAAGCCGCGCCGTCGATGGCAAGCACCACAGCCCGGAAGTGGGCCACGCGCACTTCGACAAACTCAACAAAGACCAGGAATAAGGAACGGCTGTGCGCCTGCGTCTGATTGCTGTCGGTTCACGCATGCCCAAGTGGGTGGAAGAAGGCTGGCATGAATATGCCAAGCGCCTGCCCTCCGAGCTTGCGCTGGAACTGGTGGAAATACCGCTCAATACCCGTGGCAAGAACGCCGATGTGGCGCGCTTCATTCGCCAGGAAGGCGAAGCCATGCTGGCCAAGGTGGGCCCCAACGAGCGGATCGTGACCCTGGAAGTGCACGGCAAGCCCTGGAGCACCGAGCAGTTGGCGGTGGAACTGGACCGCTGGCGCCTGGACTCGCGCACCGTCAACTTCATGGTGGGCGGCCCCGAGGGGCTGGCGCCGGAAGTCTGCGCGCGGGCAGACCAGCGCTGGTCGCTGTCGCCGCTGACGCTGCCGCACCCGCTGGTAAGAATCCTGATCGGTGAACAGCTGTATCGCGCCTGGACAGTCTTGTCCGGGCACCCTTACCACAAATAATCTGCGCCCTGCCTGATGACCCAGCCAATCCGCATCAAGGACCACGAGAAAGACGCACGTCTGGTACGCGCGCGGGTGGTGTTTGGCGCGATCCTGGTGGTGGCATTGCTGGGCGTGCTGATTGCCCGCCTGTATTTTTTGCAGGTCATCCAGTACGACTATCACTCCACGCTGTCGGAAAACAACCGGGTGCACGTGCAACCGATTCCGCCGACCCGTGGGCTTATTTACGACCGCAACGGCGTGGTGGTCGCGGACAACCGGCCCAGCTTCAGCCTGAGCATGACCCGCGAGCGGTCCGGCGACTGGCAGCAGATTCTCGACGTGATCGTGGACGTGCTGCAGCTCACGCCGGAAGACCGGGCGATCTTTGAAAAACGCATGAAACAGGGGCGCCGGCCGTTCGAGCCGGTGCCGATCCTGTTTGAGCTGACCGAAGAGCAGATCGCGCGGATCGCGGTGAACCAGTTCCGCCTGCCGGGCGTGGAAGTGGTGGCGCAACTGGTGCGTCACTACCCGCAAGGGCCGCACTTTGCCCACTCGGTCGGCTACATGGGGCGCATCAACGAGAAAGAGCTCAAAACCCTCGACTCGGTCAATTACAGCGGCACCCACCATATCGGCAAGACCGGCGTAGAGCGCTTTTATGAGGCGGAGCTGCACGGCCAGGTGGGTTACGAAGAGGTCGAAACCAACGCCCGTGGCCGCGTGTTGCGGGTGCTCAAGCGCACCGACCCGATTCCCGGCAAAGACATCGTGCTGAGCCTGGACATCAAACTGCAGGAAGCTGCAGAGATGGCCCTGGGCGGCCGCCGGGGGGCGGTGGTGGCGCTGGACCCCAGTACCGGCGAAGTACTGGCGATGGTCAGCCAGCCCAGTTTCGACCCGAACCTGTTCGTGACCGGGATCAGTTTCAAGGCGTATGCCGAGCTGCGTGACTCCATCGACCGGCCCTTGTTCAACCGTGTGCTGCGCGGCCTGTATCCGCCGGGTTCGACCATCAAGCCAGCGGTGGCCATCGCGGGCCTCGATGCAGGCGTCGTGACGGCCAGCAGCCGAGTGTTCGACCCCGGTTACTACATGCTGCCCAACTACGACCACAAGTACCGGAACTGGAACCGCACCGGCGACGGCTTTGTCGACCTGGACACGGCGATCATGCGGTCCAACGACACCTACTTCTATGACTTGGCCCACAAGCTGGGCATCGATCGGTTGTCGACCTACATGAACAAGTTCGGCCTGGGTCAGAAAGTGTCCCTGGACATGTTTGAAGAATCCCCCGGGCTGATGCCGTCCCGCGAGTGGAAGCGCGCCACGCGCCGTCAGGCGTGGTTCCCGGGCGAAACCCTGATCCTGGGGATCGGCCAGGGCTACATGCAGGCCACGCCGCTGCAACTGGCCCAGGCCACGGCGCTGGTAGCCAGTAAAGGGGTGTGGAACCGGCCGCACCTGGCCAAGACCGTCGAAGGCGTGCGGCCCGCCGATGACAACCCGATCGCCGACATTGTGCTGCGCGACCCAAGCGACTGGACCAAGGTCAACCACGGTATGCAGCAGGTGATGCACGGCGCGCGCGGCACGGCGCGCAAGGCGGCGATCGGTGCGCAATATCGCATCGCTGGCAAGAGTGGTACGGCCCAGGTCGTGGCCATCAAGCAGGGCGAGAAATACGACCGCTCCAAGGTTCAGGAGCGGCACCGCGACCACGCCTTGTTCGTTGGTTTTGCGCCGGCCGACGCGCCCAAAATAGCGGTGGCGGTGATGGTCGAGAACGGTGAGTCCGGTTCCGGCGTGGCGGCTCCCGTGGTGCGCCAGGTCATGGACGCCTGGCTGCTGGACGACAATGGCAGGCTCAAGCCCGAGTATGGCGGCCCCCCTTCAAGCACCGAGGTTACGGCCCGTGAAGAGTAATTTTGACCGCATCCTGTCCAGCGAGGATGTGATGCGTCGCCGCGCGACCTTGTTGCAGCGCATGCACATTGATGGCCCTTTACTGATCCTGCTGCTGACCCTCGCGGCGGGCAGCCTGTTTGTGTTGTATTCGGCCAGTGGCAAGAACTGGGACCTGCTGATCAAGCAAGCGTCGTCGTTTGGCCTGGGCCTGCTGTCGATGGTGGTGATCGCGCAGTTGGAGCCGCGTTTCATGGCGCGCTGGGTGCCGCTGGGGTACGTGGCCGGGGTGTTGCTGCTGGTGGTGGTGGACGTCATGGGGCACAACGCCATGGGCGCCACCCGCTGGATCAACGTCCCGGGGGTGATTCGCTTCCAGCCGTCGGAATTCATGAAGATCCTGATGCCCGCGACCATTGCCTGGTACTTGTCCAAGCGCACGTTGCCGCCGCAGCTCAAGCACGTGGGGATCAGCCTGATCCTGATCGGCGTGCCGTTTATCCTGATCGTGCGTCAGCCCGACCTCGGCACCTCGCTGTTGATCCTGGCGGGCGGGGCGTTCGTGTTGTTCATGGGCGGGCTGCGCTGGCGCTGGATCCTCAGCGTGCTGGCGGCGGCGGTGCCGGTGGCCGTGGCCATGTGGTTCTTTTTCATGCACGACTATCAGAAGCAACGGATCCTCACCTTCCTCGACCCCGAAAGCGATCCGTTGGGCACCGGCTGGAACATCATTCAGTCCAAGGCAGCCATCGGCTCGGGCGGGGTGTTTGGCAAGGGCTGGCTGATGGGCACCCAGTCGCACCTGGACTTCCTGCCAGAAAGCCACACCGACTTCATCATCGCGGTGATGGGCGAAGAGTTCGGCCTGGTGGGTATCTGTGCGTTGCTGCTGATCTATTTGCTGCTGATCGGGCGTGGCCTGGTGATCACTGCCCAGGCGCAGACGCTGTTTGGCAAGTTGTTGGCGGGCAGCCTGACCATGACGTTTTTTGTGTATGTTTTCGTCAACATCGGTATGGTCAGTGGCCTGTTGCCGGTGGTGGGGGTGCCGTTGCCTTTCATTAGCTACGGCGGAACTTCGCTGGTGACTTTGCTGTCAGCGTTTGGGGTTTTGATGTCGATCCACACGCATCGCAAATGGATCGCGCAGGTTTGAATAAGGTGAAGATGTCAATGCAAGTAATGCGCGGCTGGGCGACTCGGTATGCGTCCTGTGTCGGCTTTGTGGGCCTGCTGGGCGCGGCTCAGGAGGCGCTGGCCGGTGACTACGACGGCTCGCCCCAGGTCGCCGAATTTGTCGGTGAGATGACCCGCGACTACGGTTTTGCCGGTGAGCAACTGATGGGCGTGTTCCGTGAAGCCCAGCGCAAACAGGCGATTCTGGACGCCATCTCCCGGCCCGCCGAGCGCGTGAAGCAGTGGAAGGAATACCGCCCGATGTTCCTGACCGACGCCCGCGTGGCGCGGGGTGTGGACTTCTGGCGCCAGAACGAAGCGGCCCTGGCCCGCGCCGAGCAGGAATACGGCGTGCCGGCCCAGGTGATCGTTGCAATCATTGGTATCGAAACCTTCTACGGTCGCAACACCGGCAGCTACCGCGTGATCGATGCGCTGTCGACTCTGGGGTTCGACTACCCGCCGCGCGCCGAGTTTTTCCGCAAGGAACTGCGTGAGTTCCTGTTGCTGGCCCGTGAAGAACAAGTCGACCCGCTGACGCTCAAAGGCTCCTACGCGGGTGCGATGGGCTTGCCGCAGTTCATGCCGAGCAGCTTTCGCGCTTACGCGGTGGATTTCGACGGTGACGGCCACATCAATATCTGGAGCAACCCCGATGATGCCATCGGTAGTGTTGCCAGCTATTTCAAACGCCATGGTTGGGTGGCCGGTGAACCGGTGGTCATCCGCGCAAGCGTAACGGGGGAGCGGGCCGACGAAGGCTTGACCCAGGGCATCGAGCCTGCCAAGACCGTCGGGGAGTTGCGGGCGCTGGGCTGGTCAAGTCAGAATGCGCTGCGCGACGATATGCCGGTCACGGCGTTCCGCCTCGAAGGCGAGAACGGCCCCGAATATTGGATGGGCCTGAAGAATTTCTACGCAATCACGCGTTATAACCGCAGCGTGATGTACGCCATGGCCGTGCATCAACTGTCAGACATGCTGGTCCAAGCACGGGGCGTCAAGTAATGCCGGTATCGCCGATCCACAAACCCCTGAAGCTGCTGGCATTCGCGGCATTGTCGTTATTGGTGGCCAGTTGCTCGACCAGTCGTGCGCCATCGCAACAGTACTCGGGTAATACCGTGCGTTCCCAGCCGGGCCTGGACATCAACCGCGCCCACAAAGACGGCGCGCCGTGGTGGGATGTGGACGTCTCGCGCATCCCGGACGCCACGCCGACCCTGCACACCGGCCCCTACAAGGCCAACCCGTACACCGTGCTGGGCAAGACCTATTTCCCGCTGCAAGACTCCAAGACCTATGTGCAGTCGGGCACCGCGTCTTGGTACGGCACCAAGTTCCATGGCCAGAACACCGCCAACGGTGAGGTCTACGACCTCTACGGCATGAGCGCGGCCCACAAGACCCTGCCGCTGCCCAGCTATGTGCGCGTGACCAACCTGGACAACAACCGCACGGTGATCCTGCGGGTCAACGACCGTGGGCCGTTCTATTCGGACCGCATCATCGACTTGTCCTACGCCGCCGCCAAAAAACTCGGTTACGCCGAAACCGGCACTGCCCGGGTCAAGGTCGAAGGCATCGACCCGGCGCAATACTGGGCCGCCCGTGGCAAGCCGGCGCCGCTGATGCTCAACGAGCCGCAGACGCCGCAGCCGCAAATCGCCCAGGCGGGCAAGGTTGAACAATGGACGCCACCGCCGCAACAGCATGCCCCGGACACGGTCGCCGTGCCCCAGGCGGCGCCGGGTGGTTCGATGGCGGGCGGGCAATACCTGCAAGTCGGCGCTTTCGCCAACCCGGATGCGGCAGAGCTGCTAAGGTCCAAACTCAGCGGCATGGTCAGCGCGCCGGTATTTATCAGCTCCATCGTGCGTAACCAGCAAACGCTGCACCGGGTGCGCATGGGGCCGATCGGCTCGCCGAGTGAAATCGCGCAAGTGCAGAACAGCGTGCGCATGGCCAACCTGGGGCAACCCAGTGTGGTCACCGCAGAATAAGCAATACCGGTTTGACGGTTCAGGCCCGCCCCCGCGGGCCCGAACCCTGGTTGTTGGCTCGTGAACAATAAAAACCCGGGGGCAAGGGGTGGGCAGGCAACCGAACACGCGACAGTCTGGCGACGGGCTGTCTGAATAGTTTTGCCCGCGAGGGCAAGTTTCCATTAGCAATTTCGAGAGACGGATGAACATCACCACCTTAGCCAAACGTACGTGCCTGCTTATCTCGCTGATCATCACCCCGGCCGCCTGGGCCGTGGAAATGATGCCGGCTGCCCCGCAACTCGCCGCCAAGTCCTGGGTGCTCATGGATGCCGCCAGCGGCAACGTGCTGGTCGAGAACAACGGTGACCAGCGCCTGCCCCCGGCCAGCCTGACCAAGCTGATGACCGCCTACATCGCGACCCTGGAAATCCGTCGCGGCCAGATCGGCGAGAACGATCCGGTGACGGTCAGCGAGAACGCCTGGCGTACCGGCGGTTCGCGGATGTTCATCAAGGTGGGTTCGCAAGTCACCGTGAGCGACCTGCTGCACGGCATCATCATCCAGTCTGGCAACGACGCTAGCGTGGCGCTGTCCGAGCACATCGCCGGCAGCGAAGACGCGTTCGCCGACATGATGAACAAGACCGCTGGCGACCTGGGCATGAGCAACAGCCACTTCATGAACCCGACCGGCCTGCCGAACCCCGAGCACTACTCGTCGGCGCACGACATGGCGCTGCTGGCGCGCGCGATCATTCGCGTCGACCCGGTGCACTACGCGATCTACTCGCAAAAAGAGTTCTTCTGGAACAACATCAAGCAGCCTAACCGCAACCTGCTGCTGTGGCGCGACAAGACCGTCGACGGCCTGAAAACCGGCCACACCGACGAAGCGGGCTACTGCATGGTGTCTTCTGCTGTGCGTGACGGCCAGCGTTTGATCGCGGTGGTGTTCGGCACCAACAGCGAACAGGCCCGTGCGGCCGAGACGCAAAAGCTGCTGACCTACGGCTTCCGCTTCTTTGAAACCCAGACCTTCTACCAGAAGGGCACTGAACTGGCCCAGGCGCCGGTGTGGAAAGGCACCGAGCATCAGGTCAAGGCTGGCCTGGCAGAAGACCTGACCCTGACCATGCCTAAAGGCCAGCTCAAGAAACTGGCTGCCAGCATGACCATGAAGCCGCAACTGGTGGCGCCGATCGCCAAGGGCGACGTCATCGGTAAAGTCGAAGTGAAACTGGACGACAAGGTGGTACACAGCGCCGATCTGATCGCGCTGGACGCTGTCGATGAAGGTGGTATCTTCCGCCGCCTGTGGGATAGCATCCGTCTATTCTTCTACAGCTTGTTCAACTGATAGTGTGCACCTGCAAAGCCCCGCGTTGATCCGACGCGGGGCTTTGCCCGTCGCCACGGCTTACGCTTACGAGGCCGTTACGCCATGACCGATAAAGAAGTAAAGGCGCCAAAGATCGAATTCCCCCAGGCCGACTATCCGATCAAAGTGATCAGCGATACGGGCGTGGGCCGGGAAGCCGAAGTGATCGCGATCGTGTCCAAGCACGCCCAGATCAACCTGAGCAAGACCGTCGAGCGCCAGAGCAGCACGGGCAAATACACCACGACCCAGCTGTATATCCTGGCCACCGATCAAGACCAGCTCTACAACATCAACAGCGAACTGCGGGCCACCGGCTTCGTGCACATGGTGCTGTGATGTCACAGGTCCTGGGCTTTCGCGAGCTCGGCCGGATGGCCTACGAGCCGGTCTGGCATGCGATGCAACGCTTTACCAACGAACGCGGCACCTCGGCCCCGGACGAAATCTGGCTGGTGGAACACCCGCCGGTCTTTACCCAGGGGCAGGCCGGCAAGGCCGAGCACGTGCTGCTTGCGGGGGATATTCCGGTGGTGCAGGTCGACCGAGGTGGCCAAGTGACTTACCATGGGCCCGGCCAGCTGGTGGCGTACCTGTTACTGGATGTGCGCAAGCTGGGTTTCGGCGTGCGTGACCTGGTCAGCCGCATGGAAGCCTGCCTCATCGAGTTATTGGCCAGTTACGGCGTCACCGCCGCGGCCAAGCCCGATGCGCCGGGTGTGTATGTGGACGGCGCGAAGATCGCTTCCCTGGGGTTGCGCATTCGCCACGGCTGTTCCTTTCATGGCCTGGCCCTGAATGTGGACATGGACCTGGCGCCGTTTCGGCGGATCAACCCGTGCGGTTACGCGGGGCTGGCCATGACCCAGCTAAGTGACCATGCAACACCGATAGAATTTGCCGAGGTAAGTGCCCGGCTGCGTGCGCAGCTCGTCAAACACCTCGACTATGCAGAGCAGACGACCCTGACGGGCGGAATCGACTGATTATGACTACTGATGTTGTGCAAACCATGATCCCGACGCTGGACATTACCGAGCGTCCGGCCCCGGCCCCGCGTGCCAAGGTGGAAGCCGGCGTCAAGCTGCGCGGCGCCGAGAAGGTTGCACGCATCCCGGTGAAGATCATCCCCACTACCGAACTGCCGAAGAAACCCGACTGGATCCGCGTGCGCATCCCGGTTTCGCCGGAAGTCGACCGTATCAAGTCGCTGCTGCGCAAACACAAGTTGCACAGCGTGTGCGAAGAAGCGTCCTGCCCGAACCTGGGCGAATGCTTCTCTGGCGGCACCGCCACGTTCATGATCATGGGCGACATCTGTACCCGTCGTTGCCCTTTCTGCGACGTGGGTCACGGCCGTCCGAAGCCACTGGACGTCAATGAACCCGAAAGCCTGGCCATTGCCATCGCCGACCTCAAGCTCAAGTACGTAGTGATCACCTCGGTAGACCGCGACGACCTGCGTGACGGCGGCGCCCAGCACTTTGCCGACTGCATCCGCGAAATCCGCAAGCTGTCGCCCAACGTGATGCTCGAAACCCTGGTGCCCGACTACCGTGGGCGCATGGACGTGGCGCTGGAGATCACCGCCGCCGAGCCGCCGGATGTGTTCAACCACAACCTGGAAACCGTACCGCGCCTGTACAAGGCCGCGCGTCCGGGGTCGGACTACCAGTGGTCGCTGACCCTGCTGCAAAAATTCAAGCAGATGATGCCGCACATCCCGACCAAATCCGGCTTGATGCTGGGCCTGGGCGAAACCGACGAAGAAGTCATCGAAGTGATGAAGCGCATGCGCGAACATGACATCGACATGCTCACCCTCGGCCAATACCTGCAACCGTCGCGCAACCACCTGCCGGTGCAGCGTTTCGTGCACCCAGACACCTTTGCCTGGTTCGCCGAGGAAGGCTACAAGATGGGCTTCAAGAACGTGGCGTCCGGCCCGTTGGTGCGCTCTTCGTACCACGCCGACGAGCAGGCCAAACTGGTCAAGGCCAGCCTGGTTTCCTGATCGTCGCGTGTTGCACCTTCCAATGGGGGAGCCGGCTTGTCCGCTCCCCCATTTTTCATGGGCCTGATCCTCTTCAATTTGCAACCATTGCTGGCTAGAGTGCCTGGGGCAAACCACACCGGGAGATCCATGGATGACGACTCAATTCACTACCTCTGCGGTACCCGCCCTGCGCCCCGAAGGCACGATCGGGTTGATTGCCCCTGCCGGGCCTGCCGACCTGGACATCGACCAGGCGAGGCAATGGATGCGCGCCCGAGGTTACGAGCTGCGGGTATTTGCGGGCGTGCACGAGCGTGACGGTTACCTGGCGGGCAGCGATGACGTGCGTTTGCACGACTTGCATGCCGCCTTCGCCGACCCGCGTATCGACGCGATCTTTTGCCTGCGCGGTGGTTACGGCACCCCGCGCTTGCTCGATCGCCTGGACTTCGACCTGATCCGCGCCAACCCCAAGCCCTTCGTCGGCTACAGCGATATCACCGCGCTGCACCTGGCGATCAATCGGTATGCCGGTTTCGTGACGTTTCACGGGCCCATGCTCAACGCCGATCTTTTAGGTGAGAAAAAGCCGCCCACCGAGGCTTCGCTGTTTAGCATGCTGCGCGGGCAAGTGAAGGCTGGCAGCGTGCTGGCCCACCCGGTGGCGTACCCTCTGACCACCATTGAGCCCGGCATTGCCCGGGGGCGGTTGGTGGGCGGCAATTTGTCGATGATCGCGGCCTGTATGGGCACCGCCTACGAAATCGAGGCCAAGGGCATCATCTTGCTGATCGAAGACGTCAACGAGCCCCTTTATCGTATCGACCGTCTGCTCAGCCATTTGCGCCTGGCCGGTAAGCTCGCCCAAGTGGCCGGTGTGCTGGTGGGAGATGTGGCCGGTGTGGACACCGCCGGGCTTGAGCGCTTGCTCAAGCAGACCTTCGAGCCATTGTGCATTCCGGTGCTGGCTGGCTGGCGCAGCGGGCATTGCGATCCGAACCTGACCTTGCCGATCGGCGCCATGGTACGGCTGGATGCCGGGGAGAAACGGCTGGTGCTGGAGCAGGCCGTGGTGCTGCGCTGAGGCATACGCCCACGCGGTGCGTGGGCGCACTGTCTTAACGGTTGCGCAACGACTCCAGCAATTTCACCGTGGGATACCCGTCGGCGGGCCAGCCCAGTGATTGCTGCGAGGCACGAATCGCCTTGCGGGTATTGGCGCCGATGATTCCGTCCGGGTTGCCAGCGTCATAGCCACTGGCGTTGAGTACGGTCTGCAATTCGATGCGCTGCGAGCGGGTCAATGGCAGTTCGTCCTTCGGCCATGTTCCGCGAATCATACCGTCACCCCCGAAGCGTTCCGACAACAAGCCTACCGCCAGTGCGTAGGACGAGGAGTTGTTGTACTTGAGAATCGCACGGAAGTTGTCCAGCACCAGGAACGCCGGGCCACGGTAGCCTGCCGGTAACAGCAGGGCTGCGGAGAGCTGGCTGGTATTGGGCGGCACGCTCGCGCCGGCCGGCACTTGGACACCCAGTCGCAGCCATTCGGCCACGGGTTTGCGTACGCTGCCGTCGGCCAGGGCGTAGTCGAAGTTCTGCGGCAACTGCTGCACCTCAAAACCCCATGGCTGGCCTTTTTGCCAGCCGGAGCTTTGCAGGTAATGCGCGGTGGAGGCCAGGGCGTCGGTCGGGCTGTTCCAGATATCGCGGCGCCCGTCGCCGTCGAAGTCCACCGCGTGGGTGTTGTAGGTGGTCGGGATGAACTGGGTCTGGCCCATGGCGCCGGCCCAGGAGCCGCGCATCTGGTCGGCGGAAATATCGCCGTGCTGGATGATCTGCAGCGCCGCCAGCAATTGCGCCTGGGCGAACGCCGGGCGGCGGCCTTCGTAGGCCAGGGTCGCCAGTGAGCGGATCACTGAGTTGTTGCCCTGGAACTGGCCGAAGTTGCTTTCCATGCCCCACACCGAAACCAGCGCCTGGCGGTCGACGCCGTAGCGGTCTTCGATGCGCTGCAGGGTGTCGGCGTACTTGACCAGCAGCGACTGGCCATTACGCACGCGCACGGGCGACAGTGCGCCGTCGAGGTATTCCCACACCGGGCGGGAAAATTCCGGCTGGCTGCGGTCGGCGCGGATCACCGCCATGTCCGGGGTGACATTGGCAAAGGCGGTGTCGAACACCTGGGGCGCGATGCCGGCTTTCAGGGCGTCGACGCGAAAGCCCGCCATCCATTCGGCGAAGGTTTGGGTGGGCTGGATATCAAGGTTTTCCACGGCCAGGGGCGCGACGACGGCAGGCGCGGCAACCGGGGCGGTCTTCAGCGTGGGCAGCGGTTGGGCATCGGCTGCTGTGGGTTTTTCGGCGCAGGCGACTAACAGAATGAGGCTGGAGGCAGCGATCAGTTGGCGAAGGTGCCAACGACGGGAAAGACTAGAGGGCATGCACAGGTCCAGGAAATACGAATCAGGCACAGACCTTATCATGCCAGAGGGGCGCTTGCCTTCAGGCGGCCAGAAAGTAAGAAGCCTCCCAGTTGTCAGACTGGAAGGCTTCGCGGCGGTAGCTGCCTTTGCCTTTGCCGGGACGTTCCTGGCGACTGCGGAACAACGGCTGGGCGATGATGGATTTGGCCTTGTTGGGGCCATGCTTGGATGGCTTTTTGCTCATGATCGGTACTCACAGGGGGGGGAAGGGTGGTGCGCAGCGCATCATCTGCCTAAGTGCGGCAGCTGTCCAGCCCGGCAGCCTGTGGGCTTATTCCGACGGTAATGCCAGGCGTTGGCCAGACATCAGCAGTGACAAGCGGCTCAGGCTCATCCACGGCGATCCCGCCGCCTGGCCCTTGATCTGCGCATCGATGTGCTGGGCCTCCAAAAGCAACTGGGCCCAGCGCGACGCTGAATAACGTTGTAACGCTTTACTCATCAATGGCCGACGCTTGTCCCACACCGGCGGCTTGGCCTGGCTGAAGGCCTTGTCCAGCGGTGTGCCCTGGCTGTATTGCAACGAGATAGTGGCCAGCACCCGCAGTTCCCGGGCCAGCGCCCAGAGAATCACCGGCGGCTCCACGCCTTCGCCCCGCAGGCCCTCGAGCATGCGCAGCGCGTGGGCGGCTTCGCCGTTGAGTACGGCATCCACCAGCCCGAAGACGTCGAAACGTGCGCTGTCGGCCACCGCACCTTGCACGGTTTCCACAGTGATCTGCCCGCCTTCGGCCATCAGCTTGAGCTTTTCGATTTCCTGGGCGGCCGCCAGCAGATTGCCTTCCACGCGTGCGGCTATCAGTTCCACCGCGTCCTGGCTGGCGGACAACCCGGACTGTGACAGGCGCTGGCGGATCCACTGGGGCAACTGGTTGCTGTCCACTGGCCAGATCTGGATGAACTGGGTCTGGTCGCCGTCTACCAGGGCCTTGCCCCACTTGGTCTTCTGCGCGCTGCCGTCGAGCTTGGGCAGGCTGATCAGCAGCAGCGTGTCTTCGGCGGGCCGGGCGCAATATTCCATCAAGGCCGCGGCACCCTTGTCGCCCGGCTTGCCCGAAGGCAGGCGCAGTTCCAGCAGGCGTTTCTCGGCGAACAGGGACATGCTCGCGCCCGCTTGCAGCAACGTGCCCCAATCAAAATTGGCGTCGGCGCTGAACACTTGGCGTTCGTCAAAACCCTGCTGGCGCGCCGCGGTGCGGATGGCGTCGGCGGCTTCCTGGCACAGCAGCGGGTCATCGCCGCTGACGATGTACACAGGCGCGAGGCCACCTTGCAGGTGTTTGGCGAGTTGGGCGGGGGCGAGTTTCATAAGGCGGGCAAACGGGGCGCTGGGTGCGCCCCGTCTGGCTTACTCGACGGGTACTTCAACAGGCGATTGTTGTGGCGTGTTGTTCTCGTACTCTTGCGCGGCTTTCAGCGCATCGGCATCCGCCTGGGCCTTGGCATCGGCCTGCTTTTGCAGGGTATCGAGCTGCGTCGGGGTGATCAGTTGCAGGCGCAATACCATGCGCTGCACCAGTTCACGACGCATTTCCTTGCGCACCTGGGTGACTTCGGAGTCCGAACCCACCAGGTTGTTGCCGTCGTGGCTCACGACTTTCTGCACTTGGATCTTGTCGCCCATCAACGGCAGGTGGTCACGGCCCTGGATCTCGAAGTTGAGCGCGGTGCTCAGCTCGTTATCCGAAGCACGGCCGGCACTGGCGTAGCTCAGGGAGCGTTCGGTTTCCTGTTCGTTGACCAGCACCAGCTTGTAAGGTGCGCCGGTGTAGACCTTGACGCCGCTGCTTTCCAGCACGGTGCGCAGTTGCGTCACGGTTTCGCCGTAAGCGTTACGGGCGCTGACGTCCAGTTCCTTGATCGCCAGTTCAGTGGTGCCGGTGCCGCGCAGCTGGAAGCCGCAAGCGCTCAACAGCACGGCAAGGCCCATCACCAGCAGGTTGCGTTTGATCATTTTTGTTGCTCCCCTTGAAACCATGTGGGCCTTCTGGAGGCCCGAAAGGTTTTGTTCGGCGCAGGGCCCAAGCCCTGCGCCCGATCCGATTAGCTAGCGACGATATTGACCAGTTTGCCGGGCACCACGATCACTTTGCGGATCGTCAGGCCTTCGGTAAAGCGCAGCACGTTTTCATTGGTGCGTGCGGCCGCTTCGACCTCTTCTCGGCTGGCGCTGGCGGGCATGTCGATCTGGCCGCGCAGTTTGCCGTTGACCTGGATGACCAGTTGCAGCGTGTCCTGTACCAGCGCGCTGTCGTCCAGCACCGGCCAGCCCGCGTCGATCACGGCGCCCGTGTGGCCCAGGCGGTTCCACAGCTCGTGGCTGATGTGCGGCGTGATCGGGGCCAGCAGCAGAGCGACCGTTTCCAGGCCTTCGTGCACCAGGGCACGGTCCTGCTCGGTGGCTTGCGGGGCCTTTTCCAGTACGTTCATCAGGGTCATCACTTGCGCGATGGCGGTGTTGAACTTGTGGTTCTGGCCCACGTCCTGGCTGGCTTGCTTGATGGCCAGGTGGGTGCTGCGGCGGATGACTTTCTGCGCGTCGCTCAGGCTGCCAAGGTCCAGTTTGCCGGGCAGGCCTTGGCCTACGTGGGCATGGGCCAGGCGCCAGACGCGCTTGAGGAAGCGGTGCGCGCCTTCGACACCAGCGTCGGACCACTCCAGGCTCATGTCGGGCGGCGAAGCGAACATCATGAACAAGCGGCAGGTGTCGGCGCCGTACTGCTCGATCATCGATTGCGGGTCGACGCCGTTGTTCAACGACTTGGACATCTTTTGCGTGCCGCCGATTTCCACCGGCAGGCCGTCGCTTATCAGCTTGGCGCCAACGATCTTGGCCTTGGCATCGCGTTCGACTTCGACGTCGTCGGGGTTGAAGTAGTCCTTGCCGCCGTTCTCCAGCGAGCGGAAATACGTCTCGGCCACCACCATGCCCTGGGTCAGCAGGTTCTTGAACGGTTCGTTCGAGCTCACCAGGCCTTCGTCGCGCATCAGCTTGTGGAAGAAGCGCGCATACAGCAGGTGCAAGATGGCGTGTTCGATACCGCCAATGTACTGATCCACCGGCAGCCAGTGGTCGGCCGCGGCTTTTTCCACCAGGCCGCCTTCATAGTGCGGCGAGGCGTAGCGGGCGTAGTACCACGACGACTCGACGAAGGTGTCCATGGTGTCGGTTTCGCGCTTGGCAGGTGCGCCGCATTTAGGGCAGGCGCACTCATAGAACTCGGGCATGCGCGCCAACGGGGAGCCCGCGCCGTCCGGCACGACGTCTTCAGGCAGCACCACCGGCAACTGGTCTTCTGGCACCGGCACGTCACCGCAGCTTTCGCAGTGGATGATCGGAATCGGGCAGCCCCAGTAGCGTTGGCGGCTGATGCCCCAGTCACGCAGGCGGAACTGGGTGCGCGAGGCGCCGAGGTTTTTCTTGATCAGCGCCACTTCGATGGCGTCGAAGGCGCCTTGGAAGTCCAGGCCGTCGAACTCGCCGGAGTTGATCAGCGTACCGTGCTCGCCGTAGGCGTCTTGCCACGGGGCAGGGTTGGCGTCGCCGGAGCTGGTGCGCACCACCGACTTGATCGGCAGGTCGTACTTGGTCGCAAATTCGAAGTCACGTTCGTCGTGGGCCGGCACGGCCATTACCGCGCCATCACCATAGTGCATCAGCACGTAGTTGGCGACCCACACAGGCAGTGTTTCGCCGGTGAGCGGGTGTTCCACGAACAGGCCGGTCGGCAGGCCTTTTTTCTCTTGGGTGGCGACGTCGGCTTCGGCCACGCTGCCGCCTTTGCATTCGGCGATGAACGCTTGCAGCTCAGGGTTATTCTGCGCCGCCTGGGTGGCCAGCGGATGCTCGGCGGCCACGGCGACGTAGGTCGCGCCCATCAGCGTGTCGGGGCGGGTGGTGAAGACTTTGAGCGTACCGGCAGTGCCGACGGAGTCGACGTTGTAAGGGAACTGCACTTCCATGCCGCGCGACTTGCCGATCCAGTTGCGTTGCATGGTCTTGACCTGCTCGGGCCAGCCGGGCATGTCGTCGAGGCTCGACAAGAGTTCATCCGCATAGGCGGTGATCTTGAAGTAGTACATCGGGATCTCGCGCTTGACGATCACCGCGCCCGAGCGCCAGCCGCGGCCGTCGATCACCTGCTCGTTGGCCAGTACGGTCTGGTCTACCGGGTCCCAGTTAACGGTGCCGTTCTTGCGGTAGATCACGCCTTTCTCGAACAGGCGGGTGAACAGCCATTGTTCCCAGCGGTAGTAATCCGGCTTGCAGGTGGTGACTTCGCGGGACCAGTCCACCGCCAGGCCCAGGCTTTGCAGCTGGGTTTTCATGTAGGCGATGTTTTCGTAGGTCCACTTGGCGGGGGCGACTTTGTTCTTCATCGCGGCGTTTTCCGCCGGCATGCCAAAGGCATCCCAACCCATGGGTTGCAGGACGTTCTTGCCTTGCATGCGCTGGTAGCGGGAAATCACGTCGCCGATGGTGTAGTTACGCACGTGCCCCATGTGTAGCTTGCCGCTGGGGTAAGGGAACATCGACAGGCAGTAGAAGCTTTCCTTGCCTGGCTGTTCGCTGACTTCAAAGGACTTTTGCTCGTCCCAGAAAGTTTGGGCGGCATTTTCTATTTCACGGGGCTGATATTGTTCGTGCATGGCTACTTTTGAACTGAATAGGGGTGGCCTCATCCTCTTCGGTGCAAGGTTAAGGCTGATCGACACCCAAAAAGCGGCGCGTCCGTGCCCGTCCCCTGCGGGAAGTGGATTTACAGGAAGCGCCGTAGCATACATGACCCCAATGTATCGAGGGAAACCCTGATTACACCGCGCAGGCCGTTGGTCGCGGCGACGGGCAGGCGTAGCCGCCGGGACTACGCTGTGTAGTGGGGAGTGGTTCTTATCTTCAATGAGGTGAGGGGATGGTTGATTCGCAGCGAACTTTAACGAAACCCGAGTTGTACGAAGGACTGATCGACCGTTTGGGTCGGGCACTGGACGCCGCAAGAACGGCAGGCCGATTGCGTGACGAGCGGCCTCTGGAGCTGGAACTGCGTGGCTTGAGCCAGGCAGAACTGGAATGGATCAAGGTGTACCTGGCGTTGAACCACCACTCGGCTCCTCACGGCATGGCCTCCCCGCCAATCGCTGAGGCCTCGCGTTCGGCCAAGGTGGTCTGGCTTCGGGACTTGCCGGCCGTTCGTGGCCAGGAAAAGTTACGGGCCGTGCAGTTCAAGTGACACGCCGGCACGCGTGCAGGGCGCTGTGCTGGGGGTGTTTGTAAGGTTGTCCTTTAACGCCGTTACGTCTTAGGCTTCGGGCATCTTTGGAGATGCCCGATGCCTATTCGTTATTTCATTAAACAATTGCTGTTGCCGCCCGGCATCCTGTTGCTGTTGCTGGCCATTGCGTGGTGGTTTCGTCGCAGCCGCCCGCGCCTGGCCGGGGTGTGTTTTGCCCTGGGGTTGGGCGGGATGTGGCTGATGAGCCTGCCGGTGGTGGTGCAATGGGGTGCGAAAGCCCTGGAAACAGAACTGCCCTTGGCCCTGGACAGCTGGGCCACCCTGGCCCAACGCGCCGATGCCATTGTGGTGTTGGGCTCTGGACGTGAGCGTGGTGACCCCGCCTGGGGCACCGACCAGCCGACCGGGATCGGCCTGGAGCGCCAGCGCTACGCCGCCCGGCTGGCTAAGGCATCAGGGCTGCCCGTGTTGACCAGCGGCGGCTTGCACTACGGCACGCCGCCCAGTGAGGCGCAGTTGATGGCGGTGTCGCTGCAGGACGACTTCGGCGTGACCGTGCGCTGGAAAGAAGAGCGCAGCCGCACCACCTGGGAAAACGCGCAAATGAGCGCCGAGATTCTCTTGCCCCAGGGCATCAAGCGCGTGGTGGTGGTGACCCAGGCGTGGCACATGCCGCGTTCGGTCTGGAGCTTTGAAAAGGCTGGGTTTACGGTAGTGCCCGGGCCGGTGGGCTTTTTGGGCGAGGACAATGCCCGGCCATTGGGCGGGTGGCTGCCGGAGTTCAAGTCGGTGTGGCAGAGCGGGCAGTTGCTCAACGAAGCGATCGGGCAGGTGGGCTACCGCTTGTTCTATCGGTAGCCCAGCGCCTTTTACGTCAGAGGGTTTTGGCCATGCGGTTCGCCACCAGCGCCCAGCCAAACAACCCCAGGCACAGGATGATCAGCGGCCACGAACGCCATTGCAGGTACGGCGTCAGCTTGTGCATCGGCACCACCTCGCCATACAGAATGCCGCGTTCGAACTGCGGGATCTGCGCGGTGATCTGCCCATAAGGGTTGATCAACCCGCTGACCCCATTGTTGGTGGCACGGATCATCCAGCGGCCTGCTTCCAGCGCGCGCATTTGCGCCATCTGCAAGTGTTGCAGCGGGCCGATGGAGCGGCCGAACCAGGTGTCGTTGCTGATGGTCAGCAGCAAGTCACTGCGCGCCGACAGGCTGGCCGCGAACTCCGGGTACACCACTTCGTAACAAATGAACGGGGCTATCTGATAGCCCTTGGCCTGAAGCATCGCCTGGTCGGCAGGCCCGCGGGCAAAGTCCGACATGGGTAGGTCGAAGAACGCGATCAGCCCGCGCAACATGTCTTGCAGTGGCACGTATTCGCCGAACGGCACCAGTTTCTGCTTCAAGTAGGTGCCTTCGCCTTCACCCACCACGGTGATGCCGTTGAAGTAGCGCTTCTGGTGGTGCACTTCCTGGCGGATCGGCACGCCGGTGATCAGCGCGCTGTGCCGGTCGGAGGCGAACTTGCCCATCATGCCCAGGTAGCCCTCGACAGATTCCTTGAGCACCGGCACCGCCGTTTCTGGCCACACCAGCAGGTCCACCGGCTTGGAGGTAAAGCTCATGTCGCGGTAAAGCGCCAGCTGTGCGTTGAGCTGCTCGGGGTCCCACTTCATGCTTTGTTCGACATTGCCCTGAATCGCCGCGACGGTCAGCGGCGGGCCGGCCGGGGTGGTCCAGTCGTGATGCTTAAGCGCCAGGCCGATGGCCCACGGTGCCACCAGCAGCAACAAGCCAGCGCCGATGAACAGGTTGCGCCGCCCGGCCAGCAGGCGGGGCAGGTTGCAGATCAGCGCGGCGGTCAAGGCCAAGGCGAACGAAATCAGCCACATGCCCCCCAGCGGCGCCAGGCCCGTGAGGGGGGCGTCGAGCTGGCTGTAACCGGAGTAGAGCCACGGAAACCCGGTGAGAAACCAGCCGCGAAACGCCTCCTGGCCAACCCACAACGCCGCGAACGCCAGCGCATCGGCCAGTGGCGCCTCGTTGCGACGGATCCACCGCGCCCATAGCCAGGCCGGCAGCGCGAAGAAAAACGCGATGGCGGCGGTAAACAACAGCATCAGGAAACCGGCCAGCAGCACCGACGCGCCGCCGAAGTGGTGAATGCTGTAGTAGATCCAGCTGGTGCCAGCCCCGAACAGGCCAAAGCCGAAGCTCCAGCCCCGCCACAGCGCCTGGCGTGGGCTCAGGCTGCGCAGGCCCACGTAGAACAGGCCGGCGGCCACCAGGGCAAAGGGCCAGAGGTCGAACGGCGCCAACGCCAGGGTGGTGAGTGCGCCGGCCACCACGGCCAGCAGGTTACCGGGCCAGCCGGGAGCGGTGAGACGGCGCATGTCAGTCCTTAGCGGGCGATGGGGGTCAGGCGGATCAGGTGAATCCTGCGGCTGTCGGCATTGAGGATGCGAAAGCGGTAGGCGCCGATCTCGGTGGTTTCGTTACGCTTGGGCAAGTGGCCGAACGCACTCATCACCAGGCCACCGACGGTGTCGAACTCGTCGTCGGAGAATTCGCTGTCGAAGAACTCGTTGAAGTTTTCGATCGGCGTCAGGGCCTTGATCAGGAAGTCACCGCTGGGCAGTGGCTTGATGTAGCTGTCTTCTTCGACGTCGTGCTCGTCTTCGATGTCGCCGACGATTTGTTCCAGCACGTCTTCGATGGTCACCAGGCCTGCCACGCCGCCGTATTCGTCGATCACGATGGCCATGTGGTTGTGGTTGGCGCGAAACTCGCGCAGCAGCACGTTCAGGCGCTTGGATTCGGGAACAAAGGTGGCCGGACGCAGCAGGTCCTTGATGTTGAAGTTGTCGCCGTTCTCTTTGAGGATCAGCGGCAGCAGGTCCTTGGCCAGCAGGACACCCATGACATCGTCATGGCTTTCGCCGATCACCGGGTAGCGCGAGTGCGCCGAGTCGATGACGGCCGGGAGGAATTCCCGCGGGGTGTGGACAGCCTTGATGCTGATCATCTGCGAGCGCGGCACCATGATGTCGCGCACTTGCAGGTCAGCCACCTGGATGGCGCCTTCGACGATGGCCAGGGCCTCGCTGTCCAGCAATTTGTTCTGGTGGGCTTCGCGCAGGAGTTCCAGCAGCTCCTGGCGGTTTTTCGGCTCGTGGGCAAAAGCCTGGGTCAGTTTACCCAGCCATGACTTTTGCCCGTTGCTCGATCGGTCTTCGCTCATAGCGATTACTCTAAGTCCTTCGTTGTTTCAGTTGAGTGTCGGTCAGTTTTCGTCGTCTGCATACGGATCAGGATGACCCAGTTCTGCAAGCAACGTTCGTTCCAGTGCTTCCATTTCCTCGGCTTCGTCATCGTCTATATGGTCGTAACCCAAGAGATGCAGGCAGCCGTGGATGACCAGGTGCGCCCAGTGGGCGTGCGAGGCCTTGCCTTGTTCGTGTGCTTCACGCTCCACCACCGCCGCGCAGATCACCAGGTCGCCCAGCAGCGGGATATCCAGTAACTCATCCGGCACGTCGGCGGGAAAGGACAGCACATTGGTGGCGTAATCTTTTTGTCGCCAGGTGTGATTCAGTTCACGGCCCTCAGCTTCGTCCACCAAACGAATGGTGAGTTCCGAATCGGCGGTGCGCTGGCGCAGGGCCAGTGCGCACCATTGGCGGAACTGTTCTTCGCTGGGGACGGGCGCGTCGGTGGCCCGCTGCAAGTCAAGCTCAAGCATCGCGACGGGCTTCCTGGGCGGCGGCCTGGTTTTCGAAGCGCTCGTAGGCTTCGACGATGCGCTGCACCAGCGGGTGGCGCACCACGTCCTTGGGCATGAAGTGCGTGAAGCTGATGCCGGGCACGTCCTTGAGCACATTGATGACATGCGCCAGGCCCGACTTGGTGCCCTTGGGCAGGTCGACCTGGGTGATGTCACCGGTGATCACGGCGGTGGAGCCGAACCCGATACGGGTCAGGAACATCTTCATTTGTTCCACGGTGGTGTTCTGGCTTTCGTCGAGAATGATGAAGCTGTTGTTCAGCGTGCGGCCACGCATGTAGGCCAGCGGGGCGATCTCGATCACCTGGCGCTCGATGAGCTTGGCCACGTATTCAAAGCCAAGCATTTCGTAAAGCGCGTCGTAGAGGGGGCGCAGGTACGGGTCGATTTTTTGCGCGAGGTCGCCGGGCAAAAAGCCCAGTTTTTCGCCCGCTTCCACCGCCGGGCGCACCAGCAGGATGCGGCGCACTTGCTCGCGCTCCAGGGCATCGACCGCACAGGCCACGGCCAGGTAGGTCTTGCCCGTACCGGCCGGGCCGATGCCGAAGTTGATGTCGTTGCCCAGGATTTCCTTGACGTAGCGCTGCTGATTCAGGCCACGGGGGCGAATCATGCCTTTTTTGGTGCGCAGCGCCACGCTGGCCTCGGCCACCGGGTTGTTCGCAAGGTCCTGCACGGCCGATTCCTGCAAGTACAGGTGCACCGTTTCCGGCGACAGCTCGCTGCCCTTGGTTTCACGGTAGAGGCGACGCAGCAGGTTTTCTGCGGACGTGGTGTCCTGGGGTTCACCAATGAGCTCGAACTGATTGCCGCGGTTGCGGATCTCGATGCTCAGGCGTTGTTCGATCAAGCGCAGGTGCTCGTCGAACTGTCCGCACAGGTTGGCGAAACGGCGAGCCTCAAAGGGCTCGAGGATGAAACGATGCGGTTCTATGGGTGCGTTCAAGGTCGTTTTAAGCCGCCCTGGGGCAAATAAGGTGAAATGAAGGATAACGCCAGCACGCTATGGGCGAAAGCACTTAAACAACCCGAGTGTGGCGCCGCTCCAATGACTAGTGTGTCAGCAGCGAGCCACGCAGCGAGTGCGGTTGGGCCGCATCGATGTGTACATCGGCAAACTGGCCGATCAGCGTCGGATTATCGCAGCGGAAGTTGACGATTCGATTGTTCTCGGTGCGGCCCTGCAATTCGCCCGGGTCTTTCTTTGAATAGTCGGTGACCAGGATGCGCTGGATCGAGCCCACCATTTGTCGGCTGATTTCAAACCCCTGTTGGTTGAGCTTGTGTTGCAGGGCGTTCAACCGCTCTTTTTTCAACGCTTCGGGGGTTTCGTCCAGCAAGTCGGCGGCCGGGGTGCCCGGGCGTTGGCTGTAGACAAACGAGTAGGAAAAGTCGAAGCCGACGTCTTCAATCAGCTTCATGGTCTGCTGGAAATCTTTCTCGGTTTCACCGGGGAAGCCCACGATAAAGTCCGAACTGATGCAGATCCCCGGCACCGCCGCCCGCAATTTGCGCAGCTTGGACTTGTACTCCAGGGCGGTGTGGTTGCGTTTCATCGCCGCCAGAATGCGGTCCGAGCCCGATTGCACCGGCAAGTGCAGGTGTTTGACCAGCTCGGGCACGTCGGCGTGGGCCTGGATCAGGCTGTCGGAGAATTCCAGCGGGTGTGAGGTGGTGTAGCGAATGCGTTCGATACCGTCGACGGCGGCAACCACGCGGATCAACTCGGCGAGGTCCGCCAGGCGCCCGTCGTGGGTCTGGCCGCGATAACCGTTGACGTTCTGCCCCAGCAAGGTCACTTCCCGCACGCCGTTTTCGGCCAGGTGGAAAATTTCTGACATCACATCGTCAAAGGGACGGCTGACTTCTTCACCCCGGGTGTAAGGCACCACGCAGAACGTGCAGTACTTGCTGCAGCCTTCCATCACCGACACATAGGCACTTGGCCCGTCGATGCGCGGCTCTGGTAGGTGGTCGAACTTTTCGATTTCCGGGAACGAAACGTCCACTTGCGGCAGTTTGCTGATGCGTGCGGCGTCGATCATCTCGGGCAGGCGGTGCAGGGTCTGCGGGCCGAAGACCACGTCCACATAGGGCGCACGGTCGCGAATGGCCGCGCCTTCCTGGCTGGCCACGCAGCCCCCGACGGCGATCACCATGTCCGGGTTGGCCAGTTTCAATTCGCGCCAGCGGCCCAGTTGCGAGTACACCCGGTCTTGGGCCCGCTCGCGGATCGAGCAGGTATTGAGCAGGATCACGTCGGCATCTTCGGCGCGCGCGGTGACTTCCAGGGCCTGGTGTTCGCCCAGCAGATCG
Organism: Pseudomonas sp. SDO5215_S409; assembly: GCF_054071325.1. Classification (NCBI taxonomy): domain Bacteria; kingdom Pseudomonadati; phylum Pseudomonadota; class Gammaproteobacteria; order Pseudomonadales; family Pseudomonadaceae; genus Pseudomonas; species Pseudomonas sp. SDO5215_S409. The sequence continues at coordinate 91,294 of NZ_JBSVWN010000013.1, forward strand.
ACCATGCGCGAGCTGTCGTACTCGTTCATCTGGCAACCGTGGGTTTCGATGTAAAGCTTCTTGGCCATGGGGGGATCGTCAACTGGTGGTAAAGAACCGCGCATTATAGGGGGCATGCCCATTGGTTCCTAGCACTGTGCATCGGGTGCCATGCTATAGTTCGCGCCCTCTTTTCTGCCCCCGATGTGTTACCCGCCCACCATGACCAAACGCGAAGCTCCAATTTACAAGGTGATTTTCCTTAACCAGGGCCAGGTGTTCGAAATGTACGCCAAGCAGATCTATCAGAGTGATCTGTGGGGTTTTTTGGAGGTGGAAGAGTTTGTCTTTGGTGAGCGCACGCAGTTGGTCGTCGATCCGGGCGAGGAAAAACTCAAGGCCCAGTTCGAAGGCGTGGTGCGCAGTTTTGTGCCGATGCATTCGATTGTGCGCATCGATGAGGTCGAGCGCTTGGGCACACCCAAAATCAGCGAGGCGCGGGGCGTGAGCAATGTCATGCCGTTTCCGATGCCGATGCCTGAGAAGTAAGGCTTAACGTTCGCGGGTTACAACGAGGGCGTCGATCAGGGCAGGGGTGAAAACGGCGAACGCCCGTCGGCGCTCTGCAATTGCAGCAGGTAATTGCGGAAAATCTGCCCCAGCACCTGCGTTGCCACTTCCAGTTCATCACGCTGCATGTGCTCGGCCACTTCGTCGGCCGTGTCCAGCGCGTCCTCGGCGCCATTGACGGCCGCCATTTTCAGCACGATGTACGCCTGAACGTTATTGGCCGGTACGCCTTCGCCCTGGAAGAACATGGTGCCCAACTTGAATTGCGCCTGGGCATGGCCTTGCAGCGAGGCTTTTTCGAAAAAGCTCAGCGCCTTGTTCAAGTCGCGATCGGGGTTTTTGCTGTTGTAGAAGAATTCGCCCAACTCGTATTGCGCTTGCGCGTCCCCATTGTCGGCCAGTTGCTGGCAGGCACTCATGGCTTGTGCCTGGTCGTCGGGCTCGGTATTGAGGGTGCAATGACCCATTGCTGGGATCAACAACGAGTTGCCGCCTGCTTGTGCCTGTGCGAGCAGCGGCTGAAGGAGCAACAGGCAGCCCAGTACCAGGGTGCGGCCGGTGCGTTTCATGGGAATCGACTTACCTCTGACGGGGCGCGCGGACCCGCGGGGGAGTCCAATAAGCGCGCATTATGAAATAAGCAGGGCTCCGCTTACAAAGTCTTTACTCGTTTTTCTGCTGCGTGGGCAAGTTATCTGCCGTATTGCAGGGCATTTCTCTAAAAAAACAGGAAAAGTCTGTAAGGAAAGTAGCAAATCTGACGCCGCACGGGGCGACGTCAGCAGGGCGTGTCGCTTATTTCAGGGCCGCAAAGGCGCGCTCGGCAGCGTCCAGGGTCAGTTTCAACTCCGCTTCACCGTGGGCGATCGAGGTGAAACCGGCTTCGAAAGCGCTTGGCGCCAGGTACACACCGCCCTCCAGCATCAAGTGGAAGAAGCGCTTGAACAGGTCGGCATCGCTGGACATCACGTCATCAAACGTCACGATATCGTCGGCGCCGCTGAAGTACAGGCCGAACATGCCGCCCGCCTGAGTGGTCACGAACGGAATACCGGCGGCGTCGGCGCGTTGTTGTAGGCCGTCGAGCAGGCGAGTGGTGTAGTCGGTCAGCTCGGCGTGGAAACCCGGGCGGCTGATCAGGCGCAGGGTGGTCAGGCCCGCCGCCATGGCCAACGGGTTCCCCGACAGGGTGCCCGCCTGGTACACCGGGCCCAGCGGCGCGATGTGTTGCATGATTTCACGCTTGCCGCCAAAGCAGCCCACCGGCATGCCGCCGCCGATGATCTTGCCAAAGGTGCTCAAGTCCGGCGTGACGCCGTAGTACGCCTGGGCGCCGCCGAGGGCCACGCGAAACCCCGTCATCACCTCATCAAAAATCAGCACCACGCCGTGGGTGTCGCACAGGCTGCGCAAGCCTTCGAGAAAGCCCGGCGCCGGCGGTACGCAGTTCATGTTGCCCGCCACGGGCTCGACGATGATGCACGCCACGTCTTTGCCGACCTCGGCCAGCATGTGCTCGACGGCGGTGATGTCGTTGAACGGCAGGGTCAGCGTGTGCTTGGCGAACGCTGCTGGCACGCCGGCCGAGCTTGGCACGCCTTGGGTCAGCAGGCCGGAGCCCGCCTTCACCAACAGGCTGTCGGAGTGGCCGTGGTAGCAGCCTTCAAACTTGATGATGCTGTCGCGGCCGGTAAAACCACGGGCCAGGCGGATGGCACTCATGGTGGCTTCGGTGCCGGAGCTGACCATGCGCACCATTTCCATGGACGGCACGATGGCGCACACCAGGTCGGCCATTTCGGTTTCCATGGCGGTGGGCGCGCCGTAGGACAGGCCGTGTTGCAACTGCTGGCGTACCGCGTCCAGCACGTCGGGGTGGCTGTGGCCCAGGATCATCGGGCCCCACGAGCCTACGTAATCGACGTAGCGCTTGTCGTCTTCGTCAGTGACGTAGGCGCCTTCGGCGTGTTTGAAGAACAGCGGCGTGCCGCCGACACTCTTGAAGGCCCGCACAGGCGAGTTCACGCCACCGGGGATATGTTTCTGGGCGTTGGCAAACAGCGTTTCGGAACGGGACATGAGCAGGCTCTCTGAAATCAGATAGAAAGAAGGGCGTTGAAAGCGCGGGCGCGGCGCGTGACTTCCTGGGTGCTGTCGGCGCCAAACAGGCCATGGACCACGGCGAGCAGGTCGGCCCCATGCGCCACCAGGGGCGCGGCGTTGTCCAGGGTGACGCCGCCGATCACGCAGAGGGGCAACTGCACCCGAGCGCGGGCCTGGGCGAGCATTTCAACAGTGGCCGCTGGCGCGCCGGGCTTGGTACTGGAATTGAAAAAGCGCCCGAAGGCGACGTAACTGGCGCCTTCCCGGGCGGCCTGTTCGGCCAGTTCGACCTGGCTGTGGCAGGTGGAACCGATAATGGCCTTGGGGCCCAGCAGCGCCCGGGCCGGGTTCAGCGGGCCGTCGGTCTGGCCCAGGTGCACGCCCACGCCCAGGCGCGCGGCCAATTCGGCGTCATCGTTGATGATCAACTGGGTCGAATAACGCGCGCACAGTTCGCGCAGCTTTTCGGCTTCGCGCAGGCGGCGGGCCTCGTCGCTGCTTTTGTCTCGGTATTGCAGCAGGGTCACGCCGCCGTCCAGCGCGGCCTCGACATAGGCCAAAAACTTGCCGGCCAACAGTTGGCTGTCGGTAATGGCATACAGGCCACGTAGTTTCATCGGGCAGGCCTCTTGGTATTACGAGCAGAAATCCAGCGGCAAACGACGAGGCACAAATTGCCCCTGGCCGAGTTGTTCGGCGTCCCGCAGGGTCCGCCAGGTGTAATTGAGGGCAGATTGCACGGCGCTGACCAACCCTTCGCCCTGCGCCAGGCGCCCGGCCAGGGCACTGGCCAGCGTGCAGCCAGAACCGTGATAGCTGCCCGGCAAGCGCTGGCAGGTAAAGGTGTGGCGCGTGCCATCACGGCTGTAGAGGCGGTTGTGCACCTCATGCTCGTCGCCATGGCCGCCGGTGATCAGCAGGTGCTGGATGAACGGCAGCAGTTTCTCTGCGCAGTCATCGGCGCTGCCGTCGGGCAGTTCCGCCAGGATGCGTGCTTCGGGCAGGTTGGGCGTGGCAATGCGCGACAACGGCAACAGCCGCTCACGCATCGCATAACCGACCTCGTCCTTGCCCAGGCTGCCGCCCCCGCCCGCGCGCAGCACCGGGTCGCACACCACCGGCAAATGCGGGTGCGCGCTGAGCAGTTCGACCACGGTGTCGACCATCTGGGTGGAGCCGAGCATGCCCAGCTTTACCGCCGCGACGTCGGAGTCGCCCAGCACGGCATTGGCCTGGGCCAGCACCCACTCGCGGTCCAGCACGCGAAAATCGCTGACATTCACGGTGTTTTGCACGGTCAGTGCGGTCACCGCCGGAGCGGCATGGCAACCCTGGGCGAGCAGGGCTTCGATATCTGCCTGCAAGCCGGCGCCACCACTGGGATCATGGCCGGAGAGACAGAGGACAACGGGGCGAGAGCTGTAGATATTCATGGTGCGCGAGCTTACCACCAAACGGTTTTGGCGTGGCTTTCGCACGATGAGGGAATACACATGACGGGCCGACGGGAAAATGGCGGATGGCTATTATTCAAGGAATTCGATTAAATACGTCGAAAGGGCCGGTTTAGAGCCTTCACTGATTTAGTTCAAATGATGTCTTTTGGCCTTTAGTGGCTATGCTAAAGTGGATCCAAACCAATAACTGTATCGCCGGTGTACGTCTTCTCAAAAGGAATGGGGGGCTTTTGACATAACCGGACAGGCCACGCTGGGGCTCTATGCGCTATTTGTTGATACTTCTGTTGAGCGGGCTGCCGTTGCTCGCCGGTGCGGTCGAGTTTACCGACGCCACTCAAAACCTGCCCCTGGGCCGGGTGATGCAGGTGTTGGAAGACCCCAGCGGCACCCTGGCGATTGACGATGTCAGTTCGCCTGCCCTGGCCGATCACTTCAAGCCCCACGACAAAAACACCCTGAATGCCGGCTATTCGCGCTCGGTGTTCTGGCTCAAGGTCAGCCTGCATTACCGCCCCCACAAGCCCGACGCGCCGCGTGCCTGGTTGCTGGAGCTGGCCTACCCGCCGCTCAATCAACTGGACTTGTACCAACCCGCCGCCGATGGCAGCTACCGACTGGCCGCCCGCACCGGCAGCTCTTTGCCGTTCGACCGCCGCGAGGTTCGCCAAGGCAACTACCTGTTCAAGCTCGATTTTGCCCCGGACCAGGAGCAGACCCTTTACTTGCGCCTGCAAAGCCAGGGCTCGATCCAGGCGCCCCTCACCCTGTGGTCGAGCACCGCCTACCTCGAAGAGCAACCGCTGCGGCTCTCGGTGCTCGGGGTGATCTACGGCGTGCTGCTGGGGATGCTGGTCTACAACCTGTTTATCTACCTCAGTGTGCGTGACACCAGCTATCTCTATTACATCCTCTATATCGCCTCGTTCGGGCTGTACCAGCTCTCGGTCAACGGCATTGCTGTGCAGTACTTCTGGCCAGACAGCCCGTGGTGGGCGAATGCGTCGGTGCCGTTCCTGATCGGTTCGGCGGCGCTGTTCGGCAGCCTGTTTGCCCGCAGCTTCCTGCACACCGCTGTGTACAGTCGCTGGATCAACCGGCTGTTACAGGCCTTGGCGCTGGGCGGCGCGGGCGTCATGGCGTTGTCGCTGTGCACCAGCTACGGCCTGGCCCTGCGCCTGGCCACGGGGTTGGCGCTGGTGTTTACCGTGACCATTTTTGTGGCGGCCATCAAGGCCTGGTACTGCGGGCAGCGCATGGCGCGTTATTTCATCATCGCGTGGTCGGCGTTCCTGCTGGGCGGGGTGGTGAATACGTTGATGGTGCTGGGCTACCTGCCCAATGTGTTTCTCACCATGTACGCCAGCCAGATCGGCTCGGCCCTGGAAGTGGCGCTGCTGTCCCTGGCCCTGGCGGACCGCATCAACAGCATGCGCGAGCAGCAATCGCAGATCCTGTTTGATTCGAGCCAGAAGCTTGAAGTGCTCAACGAGCAACTGGCCCACAGCAACCGGCTGAAAGATGAGTTCCTCGCCACCCTGACCCACGAACTGCGCACGCCGATGAACGGTGTGATCGGCTCCCTGGAGCTGATGCAGACCGAGCCGTTGCCCGGCGAGCTGGCGCACTACCATCAAACCGCCGCCGGTTCTGCCCGCGACATGATGCGCATGGTCAACGGCATCCTCACCCTGACCGAACTGCAAGCCGGCCGCCTGAGTGCCCAGCCCCGGGTGTTCAGCCTGCGCGGCCTGGCCGACAGCCTGCGCGAACAATTCAGCGCCAGTGCCCAGAGCAAAGGGCTGGCGTTTTCTATCGATGTGGCCGATGAGCTGCCCGACCGCCTCAGTGCGGACGCCGACAAACTGGTGCAATGCCTGGAGTGCCTGCTGGACAACGCCTTCAAGTTCACCCGGGCAGGCTCGGTGCGCGTGCGCGTGGTGGGCGTGCCTGAGGCTGACGGCACGTTGCGCATGACCTTTATTGTCACCGACACCGGTATCGGCTTTGCCTACCTCGACGAGGCCACGCTCTACCAGCGCTTCTTCCAGGTCGACGGCTCGATGACCCGCGAATACGGCGGCCTGGGCATTGGCCTGGCGATTTGCCGCCAGTTGATCGAACTGCTGGGCGGGCGCCTGACCCACAACTCCGAGCCCCGGCGCGGCAGCCGTTTCCAGTTGGAGTTGGGTGCAGGTGTGGTTCAGCCTGAGGCGTCGACCTACCCCAATGCGCTGCTGGTACACCGGGCGCCGCAGGACTGCACCGTGCTGCTGGTGGATGACAACAGCGTGGCGCAACTGACGGTGCGCGGCATGCTACTCAAGCTCGGTTACCGGGTCAAAACCACCGGCAGCGCCCCGGCGGCATTGCAGCTGTTGCAGGCAGAACCCTTTGACGCTGTGTTGCTGGATGTTCCAGAAGGCGGGTTTTCGCTGTGTTGCCAGATCCGGGCGTTACCCGGCTGCGGCGAGCTGCCGGTGATCGCCTTGAGCAGCACCACGCAGACGCCGGAGCGCGAGCGTTGCCACGGTATCGGCATCACCGACCAAGTGCTCAAGCCCGTACGTTTCGAGGCCTTGCAGGCTGTGCTGCAACGCCGGTTACTGTGCCTGGCCGAGGGTGAAAGCGCCGACCATTAGGCGTTTATGACGCTTTTTTAAGCGGTGCGCGGGTGTTTAACTGAAATTCAGGCCTCATCGACGTGGCCTTTTCAGGAGGCCTGTGATGAACCTGCACCAGCACGCCGAAACGCACGACGTTACCAACCAGCCGCCGTCGCTTGACGACACCAACCTGTTTCGTATCGACCTGCCCTTGCAGGAGTGGTCGCGCCGCTTCGGTGCGGGCTGGGCCCATGAGCGTATCGATACGTATGGCGCACTGGCCGGTGGGCCGTTGATGGCGGCCGGGTTTCTGGCCAACCGGAACAAGCCGGTGTTCAACAGCCATGACCGGTTTGGTCATCGCATCGACCTGGTGGAGTTTCATCCCGCGTATCACGAGCTGATGCGCACCGCCGTCGAGCACGGCTTGCCGTCGCTGCCCTGGGCGTACCCTCAACCGGGCGCCCACGTGGCCCGCGCGGCCATGACTTACCTGCACACGCAGGCCGAAGCCGGTACGGGGTGCCCGCTGACCATGACCTTTGCCTGTGTGCCAGCGCTGCGTTTGCAGCCGGACCTGGCCGACACCTGGCTGCCGAAAATTCTCAACACCCTGTACGACCCGCGCAACGTCGGCATCGCCCACAAAGGCGGCGCCACCGTGGGCATGGCCATGACCGAAAAACAGGGCGGCACCGACGTGCGCGCCAATACCACCCGTGCCTACCCGGTGGGTGTGGGCGGGCCGGGCCAGGCGTATGAGCTGGTGGGGCACAAGTGGTTCTGTTCGGCACCGATGTGCGATGCGTTCCTGACCCTGGCGCAGACTGACAAGGGCCTGACCTGTTTCCTGCTGCCCCGGCACCGCCCGGATGACACACGCAATCAGTTTTATATCCAGCGCCTCAAAGACAAACTGGGCAATTGCTCCAACGCCTCCAGCGAGGTCGAGTTTCGCGGCGCGTTGGCCTGGATGGTCGGTGAAGAAGGGCGCGGCGTGCCGACCATTATCGAGATGGTGGCCATGACCCGTTTCGACTGCATGGTCGGCTCCAGCGCGCTGATGCGCCAGGCACTGACCCAGGCCAGCCATCACTGCGCCCACCGGACCGTGGGCGGGCGGGTGCTCGGCGAACAGCCCCTGATGCAAAACGTGTTGGCCGACCTGGCCCTGGAAAGCGAGGCCGCGCTGGCCTTGAGCCTGCGCATGGGCCGTGCGCTGGACCATCTGGATAACGAACAGCAAGCCAAGTTCGCCCGCCTGGTCACGGCGGTCGGCAAGTATTGGATCTGCAAACGCGCCCCGGCCATGATCAACGAGGCCGCCGAATGCATGGGCGGCGCGGGGTATGTGGAGGACAGCATCCTGCCGCGCCTGTACCGTGAGGCGCCGGTCAATTCGACGTGGGAAGGTTCGGGCAACGTGCAGTGCCTGGACGTGTTGCGGGCGTTGTCAAAAGAGCCGGGTGTGCTGGAGGCGTTGTTTGTCGAGCTGGGTGACGGGCATGGCAGCCGGCCCTTGGCGCTGCATATCGAGCACTTGAAAAGCGCGTTTATGGACACCCAGGACATCCAGTACCGCGCCCGGCAGCTGACCGAAGATATTGCCGTCGCGTTGCAGGCCACATTGCTGCTGGAGGCCGGCAATGGCGCGGTCAGCGACGGCTTTATCGCCAGCCGCCTGGGGCAATCGTCCGGCCGGGCGTACGGCACCTTGCCGCGGGGCGTGGACGCGAGCGCTATCGTGGGGCGCGCTACGCCGCAGCCGCTCTGAGCACGCGCGATCAACGCCGCTGTTTCCGTGTGCAAGGGATACAGGCAAGATGAACGCCTGCACGTTAGAACACAGGATGCTTACCGTGACCGATGCTTTTGTTGTCGTTCAAACCGCCGAAGAAGCCGTGGACCGGCTGGCGGCTCTTCATGAGCGGGCTACCGGCGCGCTCAACCAAGCCCTCAAGCGCTACCTCAAAGACCGCGTCGAACCCGACGCCGAACAGCGTGCGCTGTTTCGCTACCCGCAACTGCGCCTGACCTACCTTTGCCACGGCGAAGTCCCACAGACCACCCGGGCCTATGCCAAAGTCCAACTGCCGGGCACCTACAGCGTGACCGTCACCCACCCGGCGGCTTTTCGTAAATACCTGCTGGAGCAGCTGGTGCCCTTGATGCACGACTTCACCGTGACGGTAGAAGTGGGCGTCAGCGAGCAGAACATTCCCTACCCTTATGTAGTGGAGCAGGGCGACGAACTGGCCGGTTCCGGTGTGACCGCCGCCGTGCTGGCGCGGGTGTTCCCGAGCACCGACCTGTCGGCCGCCACCGACGGCATCGCCGACGGCCTGTACGACTGGGAAAACACCACGCCGCTGCCCCTGGCGTTGTTCGATGCGGCGCGGGTCGACTTCTCCCTGCGCCGCCTGGTGCACTACACCGGCAGCGACTGGCGCCATGTGCAGCCGTGGATCCTGCTGACCAACTACCACCGCTACGTCGACCAGTTCATCGTGCATGGCCTGGAGCAGCTGCGTAGCGACCCACGTTTTGTGCGCATGGTGTTGCCGGGCAACGTCATCATCGAAAAAAGCATGGACCATGGCGAAGCGTCTGCCATTGCCGCAGGCGTGGTCTGGCACCGTTACCAGATGCCGGCCTACCACCTGCAAGCCAGCGATGGCCATGGCGTGACCCTGGTGAACATCGGCGTGGGCCCCTCCAATGCCAAGAACATCACCGACCACCTGGCCGTGCTGCGCCCGCATTGCTGGCTGATGATCGGCCACTGTGGCGGCCTGCGTCAGTCCCAGACCATCGGCGACTACGTGCTGGCGCACGCGTACATGCGGCGCGACGGGATTCTGGACCGGGTGGTGCCGCCGAACATCCCGATCCCGGCCCTGGCCGAAGTGCAACTGGCGCTGCAACAAGCGGCGGCCAATGTCACCGGCGAGAAGGGCGAGGAGCTGAAAAAACGTCTGCGCACCGGCACCGTGCTGACCTACGACGACCGTAACTGGGAACTGCGCTGGGCCCAGGAGCGCCCGCTGATCAACCTGTCCCGCGCCGTGGCGGTGGACATGGAAAGCGGCACCATCGCCGCCCAAGGCTACCGCTTGCGGGTGCCGTACGGCACGTTGCTGTGTGTGTCGGACAAACCGCTGCACAGTGAGATCAAGCTACCGGGTTCGGCCAACGCCTTCTATGAGCGGGCGGTGAGCCAGCACTTGAAGATCGGCATCGAGGCGGTCGACCTGCTGCGCACCGAGCTCAACTCGTTGCACTCGCGCAAACTGCGCAGCTTTGACGAGCCGCCGTTCCGCTAAGCCTGCGGGATGGTCATTTGGCGGTCAGGCCACTAGCATGGTGGGTCCTGATCGTCAGATGTCTGATTTGCCATGTCCCGTCCTGCCCGTCCCGTTTCCCGCCGTCCTGGCGCCACAACGCCCTCATCCGCTCCCCGCCGTGTCGCCAAGGCGCCCCCGGCCGAGCCCCGGCTGATCCTGTTCAATAAACCTTTTGATGTACTGACCCAGTTCAGTGACGAAGGCGGGCGCGCGACGCTCAAGGATTTCATCGACATCCCCGGTATTTACCCCGCCGGGCGCCTGGACCGTGACAGCGAAGGCCTGCTGTTGTTGACCAATGACGGCCAGTTACAGGCGCGGATTGCCGACCCCCGGCACAAGCTGGCGAAAACCTATTGGGTGCAGGTGGAAGGCGAACCGAGCGAGGCGCAATTGCAGCACCTGCGTGACGGCGTGCAATTGAATGACGGCATGACGCTGCCCGCCCAGGCCCGTGCGCTGGACGAGCCCGAGCTATGGCCGCGCAACCCGCCGGTGCGGTTTCGCAAAAGCGTGCCCACCCATTGGCTGGAGCTGGTGATCAAGGAAGGGCGCAACCGCCAGGTGCGGCGCATGACCGCGGCCGTGGGCCTGCCTACGTTGCGCCTGGTGCGCGTGCGCATCGGCGACTGGACGCTCGACGGCCTGGACCAGGGCCAGTGGAAAGAAGTGCCGGCGCGCTTATAACGCGCCAGACTCGATCAGGCCGATCACCACGCTCTTGATGATGAACGCCGCCACGCCCAGGCCCAGCACAAAGAACAGGATCAACGAGCCAAAGCGCCCGGCCTTGGACTTTTTGGCCAGGTCCCAGACGATAAAGCCCATGAAGATGATCAGGATCGAAACCAGACCGGTCATCATCCATTCTTCAAACAGGGCGGGGTCGATGGCGTCCATTTGGGTAGTTTCCGGCAAAGGGGTGGGGGCGGTCTTGATCGGTGTCAGGTGCGCAGATGGGTCAGCGGCAGCTCCGTGCTGTTGAGCACCTGGTTTAGCACAAAGCTTGAACGCACGCTGGTCACGCCTTCGATCCGGGTCAGGTGCCCCAGCAGCAGTTTCTGGTAATGGTCCATGTCGGGCACCACCACCTTGAGCTGATAGTCGGCGTCCATGCCGGTCACCAGGCTGCATTCCAGCACTTGGGGCAGGGAGCGAATGGCCGACTCGAAGTTTTCGAAACGCTCCGGGGTATGTCGGTCCATGCCGATCAGCACGTAGGCCGTCAGGCTCAAGCCGAGCATCTTGCGGTCCAGCAGCGCGACCTGGCGGGCGATGTAACCGTCGTCTTCCAGTTGCTTGACCCGGCGTGAGCAGGGCGATGGCGACAAGCCGATGCGTTCGGCCAACTCCTGGTTGGAGATCCTCGCGTCGCGCTGCAATTCCGCCAGAATACTCAGGTCGTACCGGTCAAGTTTGCTCATTGGGTTGGCCTTTATCATAACTATTGCGGCGAATTATCTATCCAGGGTTAAAAATTGCGCAAGCACTGTTTATTGACGCAATCTTCGCAATCATCTTGCGGGCCGCCGGGCCTATGATTACCCACAGAATCACCGCCTGGACACGAGTCCACAGCAGCCCGCCTATCACGCCGGCTGCGGCCGCCCACCCCCACAGGGGTTGAACTGGCCCCCAGGCAGCACACCGTCCACAAGGCGGCGTGAAGTGAGCCAACGTCAAAAGCGTTGAGCCAGGACAGAAATCTCAAGGGCGGCCGACGGGTCGCCCCTTTTTATTGCGTGCGAAAATACTTCTCGTGACTGATAACCTGTCTCAGAACCGCGTGGGGCTTTTCCAGTCTCATATGTAGGCCCAATCCGTAATGAGGAATAGCATGAAGCGCATCTGGCGTTTGGCAGGTGTTGGTTTGCTGATGGTCACCGTTGGCGCGCAGGTCATGGCCGACGATCGCGACAATGGCCCCGGCCCAGGTGGGGGCTGGCAACATGATCGCGGGCAGGGCGGCGGTGGCGGGGGCTGGCAGGGTAACAATCAGCCGCGCCCGCAGAACGAGCACTTTCAAGGCGGCGGTCAAAATGGCGGTGGCCAGTGGCAGGGCCGTCCTCAAAACAACGAGCCGCAACCGGGTACTAACCTGCCGATCCAGGGGCGCCCCGACACCGTGCGCCAAACCCAGGAACCGCGCCCGGGTTATTACCGCGACATCCCCCGGCGCAATGACGACAACCCGCACTGGAACGCCGGCAACCCGCGCCCTGGCTACAACGGTGGCGGGTTCAATAATGGCCACCCCAACGATCACCGCTGGCCAGGCCGCCCTGACGGGCATGGCAATGGCTGGGGCCCCGGCCCGCAATACCGTCCGGGCTACCTCGTGGACCGTTTCCCCGACCGCAACTACCGCGTGCCTTACCGTGGCCAGGATTATTTCTTCTCGGGCGGCTACTGGTATCGTCCGCAAGGCCCGCGATACATCGTGGTCACGCCGCCGTACGGGATTCGCGTGCACTACTTGCCCGATTACGCGCGGGAAGTCTGGGTAGGCAGTGCGCTGTTTTTCCTCGCCGCCGGTGCCTATTACACCTACGAGGAAAGCTCCCAGCAGTACGTGGTGGTCGAGCCGCCTACCGCCGCGCCTGCGCCGCCGGCCGCGCCTCAGGGCAATGGCTATGACGTGATCGCCTACCCGGCCAACGGCCAGTCACCGGCCCAAGTGCAACAGGACGGCTACGACTGCTACCGCTGGGCCGTGCAGCAAAGCGGTTTCGATCCTCGGGCGGTCACCTACGCCCCGGCCCCGGCGGTGGTGCAAACCTATCGCCAGGCCCAGGGCAACTGCCTGACTAGCCGGGGGTATCAGGTGCAGTATTAAGGCCGGCTGCCGGTGACCACTTCCTGCGGGTCGGCGTGCACCAGCACTTCGGCGCGTGGGTAGGCGTTGTGAATGGCATCGGCGGCTTTGTCGCTGATGCCATGGGCCACCGACAGGCTCAGTTCTCCCGGCAATTCCAGATGCAATTGCACGAACCAGTGGCTGCCCGAGATGCGGGTGCGCAGGTCATGCGCCCCCAGCACCCCGGGCACACCCTTGGCCAGTTCCAGCATGTGCTGGCTGACGTCGGCCGGCAGTTCTTCGTCCATCAACACCGCAAAGCTTTCCCGGGCGATCTGCACCGCACTCCACAAGATGTAGGCCGCAATCCCCAGGCCGAACCAGGCGTCCACCTGGCTGAAGCCAAACCCGGCCAGCACCAGCGCCACCAGGATGCTGGCGTTCAGCATCAAGTCAGAGCGGTAGTGCAGCGAGTCGGCGCGTACCGCGTTCGAGCCGGTTTCGCGGATGACCCGGTGTTGCAGCACCAGCAACGCCACCGTGAGCACCAGCGAAAAAACAATCACGCCGATGCTCAGCCACGGCGCACCCACCGGCTCCGGGTGCTGCAACCGTCCGACCGCCTGAAAGGCGATCAACACTGCACTGCCAGCAATAAACAACGCCTGGGCCATGCCGGACAGGGACTCGGCCTTGCCATGCCCATAACGATGGTCGTCATCCGCCGGGCGCAGCGCGTAGTGCACCGCCAACAAGTTAAGCAGTGACGTTACGCCGTCCAGCAGCGAGTCGGTCAGCCCGGCGAGCATGCTCACCGAGCCGCTGAACCACCAGGCGATGGCCTTGGTCACGATCAGCACACAAGCCACCCCTACAGACGCGCGGGTGGCCAGGCGCAACAGCCGGGCGTGTTCGGGAGTGCTGGTCATGGCGCGGTGTCCTTAAGCGGCGGGTTTGAGGCCCAGGCTGGCGAGTTGTTGCACGCTGCCCTTGAACTGGATCATGCGCGGGTCGTCCAGCGGCAGGCTGCGGCCGGTTTCTTTTTGAATGATGGTTTGCAGCTTGGCGTTATCCACCTTGCCGTCGGCGCCGATGGCTTGTTGCAGTTTTTGCGGGTCGACCTGGGCCGTCTTGCCCGGCTCGAAGTAGATCGCGCCAGTGGCAAAGTCCACACCAAAGGCAATCAGGCCCGGGATCACGTAGAACAACAGGCCGATGGCGTCGAGCACGGCAATGGCCGGGTCGATCTTGCCGTCGATCTGGCCACGGCGGTCGGGGTAGAAAATCGAGCCGCAGGCGGTCAATTGGCTCAGCAGCGTGAAGGTCAAGACACCGCCGATAACACGGGAAGCAATACGCATGGAACTCTCCTGAACGCAGTTGAAAGGGGCGATACGCGAAGGCGATCCGGTGTAGGACCACCTTCGACGTCCGCCCGTTCGCCCTTATACCTGCCGCTCTGCTTTGGAGCCAGTCTCAATTGATTGCCGCCGGGTCAGGCGCGGTCCGCCGCCAGTGCGTAGGATTTTTTACAGACCCAGGCGGCGACGAGCACGGGCACCACCAGGCACCACAGCCCGGCCACACGATAAAGCAATGCCGCGCCGATGCAGCCCGCCGAGAACCCCACCAGGTTGTTGATAAAGGGGGTCATGCGGGCGCGGATCGCTTGGCGCTCGGCGGCCTCCCGTTCGGTGAACAGGCTGAACAGATCGATGGCCAGTTGCGTCACGTTGCCGGTCATCAGCGTGGTGGGCGGCGCCGCCTTCAAATGCTGGCGGGACAGGGCATTCTGCATGGCCATGGCCGCCACGCCGGTCATGCCGGTGAACAGCGCAGCGCCTGAGTCGGCGTCGCCGAAGGGGCCAAAGTACACGGCCAGCGCCCCGAACGCCGCCAACAGCAACACATGCGCGGTCATCAACAGGTGCAGCGAGGCCAGGTTGCGTTTGTGGATCAGGGTGGCGGCCAGGTGAGTGAGCCCCACCACCAGGCAGAACACCGGCAGGGCCAGCAGCTTGCCTACAATCCCCGACGTGCCGTGAACAATGCTCACGCCCAGCGTCACGAAGTTTCCGGTGACGTGCGCGGTAAACAGGCCTTGCAAGGCCAGAAAACCGACTGTATCGACAAAGCCTCCATTGAGGCTCAAGGCGGGGGCAACCTGGCGGGCGATGCCTTGCATAAACCGGTACTCCAAATGATTGAAGTGCCAGCGTAGTCGCACGCCCAGTGATCGGCCGGACAACGGCTTCAGCCAAACGGACAGATTGACGGTGTTTAGCCGCTATAATCGCCCGCCAGCCGAGGATTGCCATGAGTTCGTTGCCCATTGATTGTGTGTTACCGGCGTTGCGCGAAGCCCTGTCTTCACGCCACGAAGCCGTGCTTGAAGCCCCGCCCGGCGCGGGCAAGACCACCCGCGTGCCGCTCGCGCTGTTGAACGAGCCTTGGCTGACCGGGCAAACCATCCTCATGCTCGAACCCCGCCGCCTCGCCGCCCGAGCCGCGGCCGAGCGCCTGGCCAGCGAGTTGGGCGAGAAAGTCGGAGAAACCGTCGGCTACCGCATCCGGCTGGACAGCAAAGTGGGCCCCCGCACGCGCATCGAAGTGGTCACCGAAGGCATCCTCACCCGCCGCTTGCAGGACGACCCGGCGCTGGAGGGTGTGGGGTTGTTGATTTTTGACGAGTTCCACGTTTTGCCATTTACACCGAAATACCCTTTAATTTTGTCAAACCTTAGGGCATTTCCCTAGCGCCTCAGACCACTTCCAGGACACTTATCCCCTTCGCCCTGACCAACCTCAGTGCGGTACCGGATCCCACTCCCAGTAGGTGGTACAAGTCGATCACGACAGAAACACCTGTGGCCATGCCGAGGCGGGGTGATTAGACCCTTCAATTTTTGAATGTAACCGAGCTTAGGAGCCGTACTTGGAGTATCCAAAACGCAGTAGGCATGGTGACGCCGGGGAGTACCTGATGGCGTACACCTTCACCAAATTGTTTGGCTGGCCATGCCGTCTGTACGGTGTTGATATTGGTGTAGATGGCGAGACGGAAGTATTGCGAGCAGACGGTACCTCGGACGGCGATATCATCAAGATCCAGGTCAAAAGCTTCAGCGAGATGAAGGGCCCAGCGTATGCGGTCTACGTCGACGACCGTCATATTCAGTATTGGAAGCGATTCTGCTTGCCCGTAATCGTATGTGCCGTCGACCTCTCAACCGAGAAGGTGTACTGGAAGCAAATCACAGCTAGTGATGCCTACTCGACCTCGGGAGCGTCGAAGAAGGTAGTCTTTGACCTGTCAAAGGACGAGCTGACTGTCGTCAGTAAGGCCGCCTTGGAGCGCTTGGTGATTCCCGAAGGATCGAAGCAGCTTGAGCCGCTGTTGCTTGAGCTGATGGATAAAGCCAAGCGGTTTGAAGGAAACATTCATCACTATGACTACGACGGTATCGACAAAACTCGTGACGAATGCAGAAAGCTTAAACTGCTGATAGCTCAAATCGAACAGATAGTGGCCCACTTTCCTTGGCGCATGAGCGCGGTAGGATACGGCGCACTAAGGGCGATCAGCCTGAATGTGGCTCGCGCCCAAACCGGCGCTGAGCATGACTTTGCCTGCATTGTTAACGGAGGCTGATGACTGCCACATGACTGAAATCAAATGGGCAAGGGCGTGTGAGCCTCGCTATTGAAAGATCGTGTCCTTGTGAGCGCATGCACCGTCGCGGCCCAACCGCCGATTGGCATTCGTACGCAATGGATAACAGGGATCAAGGGAAGAGCTTAAATGCGCTTCCTTCATAGCGTTGATCTGGGGTCAGGCTCCGGGTATCCAGCCCATAGGTGCGCAGTAGCCACCGGGATTCGCCACCTGCTTCGCCGCCTACCATGCCACGGCCATGTAGACCGACGCGATTGTTTACGATCAGTAGATCACCTGGGGAGATGACAACCGAGGTGGAGCATTCAGAACAGGCTTGCTCGAACCGTGTGACGGCCTGGGTAGCCAATTCGGAATCATAGTCAGTGTCCGCAGCACTGTGGCTGTACCGGATCCAGTACCCATCATCGCCTTCGAAAAGCAGCTGAATACCTGCCATCGCGTCCACTAAGGGGCTGTCCTTGCCGAACAGTTTGCGCAGTCCACGCTTGAAGGTTTTCTGCGGACGAATTACGTACTGAGGTTTTGTCAGCTCGTTGATCTCGTCATAAGTCAACTGTTGTAAAACAGCCGACAGGGGCATGATCGTTGTTGTGACCTCATCGGGATTGCGAAGGCCGCTCAGGCAAACGAAATCTGGCGACGGCGCAACGCGCTCGTCAAACTCATGCAATTGACCGCGAATCGGGAATGTAACCCCATCGGTATGGCCACGCATGTCGGCCTTGGACTTGTCCGCAAAATCATCATCACCTGGCAGAACGACCAGATTTACAAACAGATGCCCCTCATTTTCGGAACCATAGGAGATGGTGTCCGAGTTAAGCGCAGCAAGGCAGGCCACCGCACAAGCCCGCGCCGTTACCGTGGTGGCTACGTCAGGTACAGGAATGAAGGCAGTTGGCGTTTCTGGCAGCTCATGGATATCGAACACTTCCTTCAAATGAATCAGGGGATTCATCCAAGCATGGCGTTGGATATCTGCCAGTGTCACGTCGACGTTTTCCAGCGCCAACTCAATCGCCGGCAACAGGCTTGCACCGAGCTCCACAGGATTGTCGAGCGCAGAGAGGCAATATTCGAGCGGATTATCGTGCATCCAACGGCTGACTGAGCCATGGATAGCCCTGGAAAAATGAGCGTCGATCAATTGTGTCCCTGCAAGCTCAAGTGATATAAAGATGATATACGAACGCCTAGCGGCGTGTCATTGCTTCCTACACGATGGCCAAAGTCTACCATGAAACGTAATGTCAATTTGACGTCTTCCCCGCTCAGAGCATGGGCAGATTACCTTGCGTGGGTGTCTGCAACGGGGGATTTTCAGGTAGTGGCAGGAGCTCATCAGTGCACGGTCGCATTGCCTGACGGCCACCTGCTTCAGGTGCAGGCACCTTCCCCAGACCTGCTCGCCAGGAAGGTCATGGCGGAACTCTCGTCTAACCTCGTCGTTCCTCCACTCGTGGCTTCTGCGGCAGAACCATTGAGTGTCCCATCTGTCCAGGATGTGTCGCCAAAGGAGGTGTCTATGCGTAGTCATTATGAACCCGCTCTGCCTCGAGCATCTCAGGCGCCGCGATCAGCGCCCGTGACCAGCACCAAGGGCACTCTGCAGACGGTCGGCGTTTACGTACCTGTATCGATGCACGAAACGCTCAGGGAGCTCGCTGTGGGGCAGAACAAGAAGTTTTCGGTTCTCGTACGTGAGTTGGTCGAAAGCGGCTATGACCGTTTTGAGGACGCCATCGAGGAGCGTAGCGGGAGGAAGGTTCTCGACGGCTATGAGCAAAAAGTGGCGAGCTACAGCGGTGAGTCCTATCAATGGATGGCCAGGCTCGACCGTAAGCTTAGCCTTGAGCTCAAGTTGACCGCCAAAGAGTACGGCCGTTCGGCTTCACAGATCGTTGGCGGCTTTTTAGCCGAGGAGCTCTCGCATTGCTTGCAGGCCCAAGGTGCAGCTGTATGCGTAACGGTGGAAGTTGAGCGCGCTCGCGTTGCAATTGCTGGGCTTGTAGGCCCGCAAGCTGGCGAGCTGGCCGACTATCTGGGGCTGCATGGCAAGCGTCGATTGGTCAACGAGGTGCTGGGAGGTGTTGTACGAGCGCCCGGCGCATTGCTTAGCAAGATCGCCGAGTACTTCGCGGTTTCAAGGGAGGCCGTGACCCAGGCGGTAGGCCTCAATTTTAGGCAGATGCCAAGGCCTTCGTATAAAGCTCCAAACGGCCAGCCTCGTGTGCTCACGGAGCCTGTTCCATGGGAGGAGGCGGTAAAGGCTCTGAAGCTACCTCGTGATGAGGAAGCCAAGCTTTTGGCAATAGGGGACTGAGATGAATCCTTTCGACCGTGCGCGAATCGAAGCAATGAATGCACGGGCGAAGCTCATCGCCGCGTGCGGCAATGACTACCCTACCAGCGAGCAACTACTTGCAGTGGCTGAAAGCACTCTGGGGCTGGCGATTGATTGGGTCGAACCGGATGACTATGCGCTGGGAGGAGGGGACGCTCTCATCCAACCATGGATGAAGACGATCCTGATTCGTAACGATGTCCGGCTGGAGGAGCGGGCCTATCTGTTGGCCCATGAGCTCGGCCACTGGTATCTCGATTCCCCAAAGCCGCCCCCTGGAACCACTTCAACGTCATTTATCTCTAGCGAGGCAGGGCAAACGTCCGGTTCTGCCGTGGTTGATGGGTATGGGGCGTGGGAGCGCCAAGAGCTTCAGGCCAATGTCTTTGCGCGGGAGCTGCTGTTGCCTAGGTCAGTGGCAAAGGCTTTGTGGTCAAACGGATGGCGTTCCCGGCAAATCGCCACCCACTTTCGGCTGCCTCTGGAGGTCGTGCGCCAGCAACTGGCTGATGCGTTGTTGCTCCCGGACGTTCCCCCAGTACTTCCCGCTCCGACGCACCCTCCCAGCGATGCTCAGCGCCTTGCCGCTCAGGCACCGGAAAAATACGTCAATGTCGTAGCGGGGCCAGGTACGGGTAAAACCACGACCCTAGTGCACCGCGTGGCCCACCTGATCTCCAGTGGCGTGCCTGCCAGTAAAATCCTGGTCATGACATTCACCAACCGTGCAGCGCAGGAGCTTGTCGAGCGACTGACAGCGGCCAATGTCCCGAATGCCTCCCATATCTGGGCTGGTACGTTCCACTCATTCGGATTGGAGCTGTTGCGAAAGCATCATCACCTCTTTGAGCTGACTCCTCAGATCAAGGTCGCAGATCTGCTGCAGCAGGTCAGGATGATGGTCAACGAGCTGCCAACTTTGGAGCTCAAACATTTCTTCAGGCTGCAGAACCCGTACGACTGGCTCCCTGACGTCTTGAAGATCATTCACCGGCTGAAGGAGGAGCTGGTCTTCCCTGACGACTACGCGGCAATTGTTCAAACACTGCCACCCGTCGAGCCGGATATTGCGCTGGAGCGCAACGATATCATCACCCTGTACAAGGCCTATGAGGCTGCCTTGCGCCGGGAGGGTTGGGTCGACTACCCAGATCTATTGGTTCGTCCCACCATGAGAGCTCGTGACGATCGTCCGTCTCTGGCCGCCTTCCTTGAGCAGTACGACCATGTACTCGTGGACGAGTACTAGGACGTCAACCATGTCATGGTCGAATTCGTTAAGAAGATCGGGTCGCTCCAGCGCCATCTGTGGGTGGTCGGTGACATTCGCCAGGCTATTCACCATTGGCGCGGCGCATCGATCCAGAGTCTGCTCAAGTTCGATGAAGCGTACGTCGCAAGAGGCCAAGCAGCGTCGATCAGGCGGTACAGTCTGGACATCAACCGCCGTAGCTCGCCTGAAATTCTGCGCGCCGTCGAAAGTGCTGGCACCGACCACGTACTGCAGCCCCTCATGCCCCTCGATCCTGTCTCACCTTCTCGCTCTGAGAGTGGGGTCATGCCGGCCTTAATCCAAACGGCGAAAGACGCGCAAAGCAGCATGATCGTTGCTCAGATAGGGCGATGTCGGGTGGCCGGCCACTCCTACGGCAGCCAAGGCATCATCAGCTCCACCAACGTCCAGTTGGACAAACTGGCTCAAGACATCGAGCGGGCCGGGATCCCTGTGCTTCACATCGGCGAGTTGAGCCAACGGGCCGAAGTCAAAGAGTTCATGTGCCTGATGCAACTCCTGACCCAGCGCACGCCAAGCGCGCTCCTGGGCTTGCTCCGGCACAGCGATCTCAGCATGCCGGCTTCGGACATCACCGTACTCACGAACCTGTCCAAGCTGGGCTTCGAGTACCAGCGTGGACGCTGGTTGAAGCAACCAGTGCCGGGGCTGTCGCCCAGGGGGCAGCAGGTCATCCAGACGTTGAATGCGTTGCTGGACACGTCGACGCGCAGTTCCCGACCTTGGGCCTTCGTGTGTGACCTGATGTTTGAAAAGGGTTTCGGACTGGGCTCACTTACTGACCAGTCTCCGACTGCGCAGATTCAGCGTCTAGCCCTGTGGCAATTCCTCTACGGAGTGCGCAACAGTGATGGGGCCGGTAGCCAGGCAACGCTGTCCAAGTTTCTGGGCAGGGAAGATTTCCGACGGTATATCGGCCAACGCTCGGTAGAGCGCTCATTGCCGCCCGAGGCCGCTGCGATTGACGCGGTTAGGCTCATGACGGTTCACGGGAGCAAGGGGCTCGAATTCGACGTGGTGCACATGGCCAACGTCGAGAAGTCCCGGTTTGGTGCCGATGCTCCTCCACGGTTTGATGATGATCGCCAAGCCCTGTTGCTTCCCCCTGAGGCGCTCAACAGTACGCCCCAGATGAGGGCTGAGGGCGAGGCCATCGAGCGTAACAATCTGCTGTACGTAGGCGTTTCAAGGGCGAAAGACCGGCTCAATGTCTATTGCGGTACAGATGCATCGAAGATCCCCACCCCCCTGTGTGATCCATCGATCCTCACTCCGACTCGTGGAACCGCCAATGCGTTGATGGCCGCGCCGCCATTGGCTCGTGTTCCAATGACGGCGCCCGCCACGATCAGCTACTCGGAACTCGACGGTTTCATGTCCTGCTCCCTCCAGTACCACTACGCGCACGAACTGAACCTTCCGGCAGAGCAGGAGTTGGACGTCTCGATCCGAGCCCGTCGATCAGTGCTAGCGGGGCTTGAGTATGTCTACCGTGATCAAATGAAGCCAGATGAGGCCTTCCTGCAGGCGTGGAGCGAGAAGCCGTTGCCGAGCTATTCTGAGGACAAGATGCTGTCGGAGCATGCATGGATCGCCTTCACTCGCGGCACCTCGTTGCAGCCCGGTATTGCACAGTATGTCCCCGAAACTACGGCCAGCGTGAATGGGCAGATCATAACCATGCCCTGGATGCTTCGTGACACTAGCGGAGCTTTGGTCTGGCTACGCACAGGCATCGGACTATCAGAGGTTTCCAGAAATGTACGACCCATTTTGGAAAACCTCGGCGGCAGTCGCTGCAATAGCATGTCCATCCACTCCCTAGTCACCGGACACTCTGAAAGCGCGGTTCCCTCCGCCAGGGCGAGTAGTACGAGCGTGTTCAAAGCGATATCGACGTTGCGGGCGGGCGAACGCTCTGCCAGTCGAGGAAAGCACTGCAACCGATGCGCGTATTCGACCATTTGTGCCCAGAGGCCATGAGTGCTTGGCCAATGGCTTCCAGTAGTTTGTTGTTGGCGTCGCAGTTATCTGGGGTTCCAGGGTTTTCCTCCTCGGGTTTGTTCATCTGGTGTTTTCCTCGTTGGGTTAGTACAGGGAGTAAAAAAAGTAATGAAAGTCCTCGCTGAGATTCTTCGTAAGCTCTATGACCAGAAAATTGCGCTGCTGAACGGTCACCGATCAAAGCAATCAACGCTGACGGGTAGCATGTACGAAGGGCTGACGATCGAGCTTTTAGAGAAAGTTGACCTTTCCCGTTATGGAGTAAAAGTAGTTTCTGGGGTCATCACGTCGGGGGACGAGGAGTCGGAGCAGATTGACTGCATGGTGGTGGTCGGAGAGGGGACACCGTTTCCCTGCACTCCACATTTCTCCTATCCGATGGAACAGGTGGTGGCCGTATTCGAAGTAAAGAAGACGCTCTATAGCACGGGACTTAACAAAGCATATGGGCAGCTTGAGGAGGTATTCCAGTTGTCCAAGCGGGATTATCAGCGTCGGGAGGCGCAAGGCACCCTGGAGTTCAGTACCCGCAGGCCTGCCCAGGAGTTTCTCTCCCTCTTCGGTGAATGGCCTTGTCACTATGAGGAAAATGCCAAGCTCACGTTCAATCAGCGCGTGGTTTACCACAGCCTGGTCAGGGACAGGCTGACCCCTTTACGTATCGCCATTGGCTACAACGGCTACAAAACCGAGAAAGGTCTGCGCGACGCTCTATACAACCTGTATCGCGACAACGAAGAAGTTGAAGGCTATGGCGTCATCAATATGCCGAATCTGATGATCAGTGAAGGGTATTCCGTCATCAAGCTCAATGGCATGCCTTACAAAGGAATCTGGAACGAAGAGTCCGAGGAGTGGTGCTGGCTTGGCTCCAGCAGTGTGGATCCGATGCTGCTGATCCTAGAGCTCCTGTACGACCGAGTAGAGCTTATGCTTGGTATAGAGTTGGATAGGGGCGACGATCAAGGAGAAGAGCCCTCGTTCCCGCTAATGGTCAGCAAGCCGATGGCGCGCCCAGGGGCGGCTCAAGGCTGGATTCACCAATACATCGACGCACCAATCCCAAAGCAAGACCCTCAGCAGCGTATCTGGGCTCCGTTGAAGATCTCAACTGCCGAGAAGGAGTTTCTTAAATTACTTGATCAGCAAGGGCCCCAACTCGCTGGATCTGAAAAGCTCGTCGGTTTCATGGATGAACATGAGATTGAGGACATTCGCGAATCAATGCGCACACTTTTTGCGACCCGGATTGTTCTGCAAACCGATGACGTGTTTTGCATCTGCGCGGGCCATTGGGTTGTAGCGAAGGTAGGGGGCGAGTTCTATTGTGGAGACAATGCCGGACAACGGTTTGAGAAATGGCTGAGTAAGCACAACGTTGCCACTGCAATATCTATTAAAGACTGCGCAGATTAGCCCAAAGTGCGTAGGGGCCAACTACTTCTGGCTTCCTATCGTTAAAGATGACATGACAAGGACAGCTCTTTGTATGAGCTACATAAACTTGCCTCACGATCAGCAGCGCGCAATCAGTGCTGTCGACACCAGATCCCTGCAGGCGGCGTTAGACAAGTGTCTAAGAGAGGAGCAGGTCGCTCCGATTTGCGAGCTTGGCCTCAGAGAGTGCGGTGACTACGTTGCCTCCGAGCTTCATGCGTTCGAGCGAGCAATGGCTGCACACAACAAAGCGAAGGCCCACGCCAAGCGAGAACAAACCAGGACTGATGTCTTGCGCGCTGGGAACGATCTGGTTCATGCCGTGCAGCAAATGAAAAGTCGAGTCGAAACAGAACAAAATGATGGGCTGCTGTTTTACATCGATGATCAGATCCTGGCGCCTTTTCACTTCAGCAAACGGCTAGCGGTCAGTGTTCGCTACCGCTGGCGGTCTTCGCCGACTGCAGAGTGGGCAGATGGGCAAACTACTTTTACCTACGACTACTCGCCCGTTCCTGACTATGTCCAGTTGTTGTCGAAACGTAAGCCCAGCGCCGCCAAAGCGGCGAGTGATCAGCAAGACAAGCTGTACCGTGAATGGGAATATTTGAAGATGCAGGCGCTGTGTTCCATGAGGGAGTTTTTCCGGAATGGTGGCGATGGTATCGACATCCCCAAATCATTTGTAGTTCGGCAAAGTCAACATGGCGGAGGGCTGAACAACTTCAGCTGTAATTTCTGGCAGCCTGCTTAGCTAGGGCTCTCGATGCTGCCCGAGCCTTAAACTACGCGTGGGCTAACCGAATTTGGGTGTTTCGCCGTGAGCCTACGGACGAAGGCTGCTCTGCCCCAGTGGCTGCCCGGAGCGTGAATCAGTGCAGCCGAATTCTGATGTCGAAGTTTACTCATGCCAGCCATATACCGGGGCAGTGTTAGGTGCTAGGGCTACATCGTCAGTAGGTTATTAGCACCACCGAGATCCAGGTAAATGAAGCGCGTGAGCAGGCCCCCTTGAACACTGAAGCATCGTACTCCCTGACCACCTTATACTGGCGGCCTACAGTTCGGAGTCAGCATGAGTACGTTGCCAATCGATGCCGCCTTACCGGCCCTTCTCAACGCGTTGAATGATCGAAATGAGGTCGTTCTACAAGCGCCTCCTGGAGCGGGTAAAACTACTCGAGTGCCGCTTGCTCTTCTTGGCGAGTCATGGCTGGAAGGTCAGACCATTGTGATGCTTGAACCTCGACGACTCGCTGCACGAGCGGCTGCTGAGCGAATGGCAGCTGAGCTTGGTGAGCGGGTGGGCGAAACGGTGGGTTACCGTATTCGGCTTGAGAGTAAGGTAGGGTCGAAAACTCGTATCGAGGTCGTGACCGAAGGAATTCTTGCTCGCAGGCTGCAAGAAGATCCGTCACTTGAAGGCGTGGGCCTGGTCATCTTCGATGAATTTCATCTTCGCAATCTTGATGCAGATTTGGCCTTGGCGCTGACGCTCAATGGTCGCGAGATGCTACGAGACGATGTCTCTCTCAAAGTGTTGCTGATGTCTGCAACTCTGGAGGGAGAGCGGCTCTCTCGGTTGCTCGACGACGCCCCCATCGTCACCAGTGAAGGCCGTATGTACCCGGTCATGACGATCTGGGGAGCTCCGTATCAATCAGGCGATTATCTTGATCAGCGCGTGGTTTCGACATGCTTGGATTCTCTGGAAGACCAAGGTGGAAGTATCTTGGTTTTTCTACCTGGTCAGGCCGAAATACGACGAGTACATCAGACACTGAAAGATCGCTTGGGTGATCGAGAAGACGTGTTGCTGTGCCCTTTGCATGGGGAGCTCGAGCTGAGTGCACAACGAGCTGCGATTGATCCACCTCCTGCAGGAAAGCGAAAGGTTGTGCTGGCTACCAACATCGCTGAGACCAGCGTGACTATCGAAGGTGTTCGAGTAGTAATCGACTCGGGACTCGAGCGTGTGCCTAGGTTCGACCCGCGCAGCGGGATGACCAGACTGGACACACAGCGGATATCGAAAGCGAGCGCGACTCAACGAGCGGGCCGTGCCGGTCGACTCGAGCCTGGTGTTTGTTATCGCCTGTGGTCAGAGACCCAGCATGATCAACTGCCAGGCTATGGTACTCCAGAGATACAGCAGGCCGATCTTGCTGGATTAGCTCTGCAGCTGTCCAGATGGGGTGTGCAGCCCACTGATCTCAAATGGTTGGATGTTCCGCCCGCCGCTGCCTACTCCCAAGCTTGTGACCTTCTAGTTCGCTTGGGGGCTCTGGGTCATGATTGGAGGCTCACGAAGCATGGGCAAGATATGGCGGAATTGCCTGCGCATCCGCGCATAGCCCATCTGCTTCTGCGAGGTCATGCTTTCGGCCTTGGACATCTTGCATGCGATATCGCCGCTCTACTGGGGGAGCGTGATATCCTGCGTGGCGCCGGTGCGGATATCCACAGTCGCCTTGCAATCGTCTCTGGAGAGCAGCGTGCCGAGCGTTCCGAGCAAGGCGGTGCGCAACGTGCTAGGCAGCTTGCCAAGCAATACCGTTCTTATCTGCGCGGCCCCATTGTCAATCCGGTGACTGATCCTGAGCACCCTCGGTGGGTGGGCGCTCTATTGGCCCTAGCATACCCCGACCGTGTCGCTCAACAACGTCGCCCTGGTGGTGCTGAGTATCGTCTCGCCAATGGCCGTGCAGCCATGTTTACCGAAAGCGATGTGCTGATGAAGCATTCATGGTTGGTGATCGCTGATCTAGGTAGTCGCCAAGGCCAACGTGAAGAGCGTATTTATTTGGCGGCGGACTTCGATGAGGGGCTGTTCAAATCCGTTCTTAAGGAGCAAGTCCGTCAGGTGGATGAGCTGGATTGGGATGAGCGAGAAGGCGTGCTTAGAGCGGAGCGGCAGTTGAAAGTCGGGGAGTTGGTTCTTTCCTCTGCGCCTCTGGCAAACCTTGATGAAGAAGCTCGCGTCCAGGCGTTGATCAATTACATCCGGCGCAAGGGGATTGAGCTCTTACCTTGGACTCCAGAGTTGCGCCAGTGGCAAGCGCGTGTAGCGCTTCTGCGGGATCTGGATTTGGAGAAGGGGAGCACAAGTGATTGGCCAGATCTTCGTGACCAAGTGCTTCTGGAGTCTCTAGGGGAGTGGCTTGCCCCCTACATCACGAAGGTAACTAGGCTCAGCCACTTTGGGCAGGTCGATCTACCATCAATTCTGCGCACACTTTTGCCGTGGCCGTTGGCGCAGCAACTCGAGGCACAGGCACCTCAGACGATTGGTGTGCCTTCTGGATCGAACATTCGAATCGACTACAGCGAGCGGCCTCCCATATTGGCTGTGAGACTCCAGGAGTTGTTTGGCCTTGCAGACACGCCGCGAATTGCTAACGGACGGCAGGTACTCAAGCTCCATTTGTTATCGCCAGCGCGACGTCCTGTGCAAGTCACCCAGGACTTAGCAAACTTCTGGAAGTCGACGTACGACGAAGTGAAGAAAGACCTTAAGGGGAGATACCCAAAGCATTTTTGGCCTGACGACCCCTTGATTGCAGAAGCTACAGCTAGAGCTAAGCCGCGAGGTACTTAGACTCATTGACTGGCGGCGGATCCAGAATCTGAATGCCAAATTTTATGAACGGTTGAAGCAGCCATCCCTAGTTTCAAAGATGTCTGCTTCTGCGTCATTCCTTCAGCTTTGCAGGCAAGCA
The DNA here is from genome assembly GCF_054071325.1 of Pseudomonas sp. SDO5215_S409. NCBI lineage: Bacteria > Pseudomonadati > Pseudomonadota > Gammaproteobacteria > Pseudomonadales > Pseudomonadaceae > Pseudomonas > Pseudomonas sp. SDO5215_S409. The sequence continues at coordinate 118,627 of NZ_JBSVWN010000013.1, forward strand.
CGGCCTGAATTCTCTCTACCGGTATCGGGCGTTTGCCGGCTTTGCCTGTTACTAAATCACCGCCTTCAAAATGGCTCGGTAAACCAGAGAGAACCCCTAGCGCTTCAAGCTTTTTCATCTCTGCCAGCAGACGGGCATTGAACGAAGTGAGAGATTCTTGGCGCTCGTAAATGGATGCCATCGCCAATAAAGCAATGGGATCGACATCCAGTCGCGCGCTGATGCGCTCGAGCATGTCGAGTGTGATGTTGGACTTCGCGTGCTCGACATTGTGCAAATGCCGCGCTTCCACTGCGCCACCTAATTGCTCTTGAGACAGCCCTCGAGCAGTTCTGATCGAGCGTAGGATCGCTGCCAGCGTTGATCGCGAAGGCATGGATGCTTCCCGTAAAGGGAAGGATAAGGCCACATTGATCAATTCCTATCCATGCAATATAGTGCGTCATTGTGAATTGCAGGTGAGTGGCTACGGCCGCATTGCACTCGAGCCGATGGTTGGGCTCCGTCGTCAGCAGCGGTTTTAGTCCAGATTTGTCAATTTATAGGAATTATCGCTGAGGTAGGTTGCTTGCGAATTTGGCGCGCCGCCTTTCGAACTGCAGCACCGCGAACGAGGAAATCAGCATCATGTTTATTGTAACCGTCCGGCCAGCACCCTCTGCTGACAGCCCTCCAAATTGGCCAAGATAGT
>NZ_JBSVWN010000014.1:0-108283 GCF_054071325.1 Pseudomonas sp. SDO5215_S409
ATAGCACCAACCCGCTGGAGAGGCTGAATGCCGAGATCAAGCGCCGCACCGAGGTCGTGGGGATTTTCCCAAACGACCCGGCAATCACCCGGCTTGTAGGAGCAATGCTGTTGGAGCAGAACGACGAATGGTGCCTGCAAAGGCGCTATATGCAGTTGGAGGCCTTTGAGGCGGTCAGCGATAATCCGCAAGCCAAGTTGTCGGCAGTGATCAACTAAACGGCAAACTCAGCGGCCAAGGCCATGATGAGTTACACCACTTCCAGGGACACGATCCTGGGGATCGAACCGCTCAATATTATCTGGCAGAGGCAATACGACTTAGTAATCGATATACCACCGCCGAGGCAAAAACGTGGTATGTAGCAGCCGCTGAGCAGGGCAATCTTTACGCTATGCTTCGCCTCAGTAACGGAGGCGATTTATGCGATGGCATGGGCGCTTGCGCAGAAAAAACAAGCCACACATGGAGAAAGCGAACAATCAAGGTTGCTCGTGATCGTGCCAAAGAGGGCGATACGCAAGCAATGATCGTACTGTACATCGCCAAACAAGGCTTGAGATGGCTGGAAAAAGCAGCCGATGCGGGAGATGGTTCAGCCCAACAACTGCTCGCCAGTGCTTACAAAAGCGGTAGAGGCTGGTTCCCGATTCCAGGTAGTCGCGACAAAGCGGTTGAAAAATGGTTTAAATCATCAGCAGAAACTGGATACCCTCAGGGAATGTATTTCTACGCAAACTATCTTTATACAAACAATCGAAGCAATAAAGAAGTTGGATATTGGCTACAGCGATCTGCCGAGGCGGGACATATTGATGCATTAGGGGGCTATGCTTTGAATGTAGCGCATTTGCCAGACAGCTATGGCTTCCCGCTAGACCGAGTTAAAGCTTATGGGTTGACTTATATATTATCCAACCTAAAGGGGGGAGGATCAGATCCCGAAGAGGCTCAAAAAAACCTTTCAAGAATCGCCGAAAAAATGAGTTCACAAGAAATCCGACAAGGGAAAATATTCGCGGGCGAATGGCAAAAAAATCATCCACCGCCCTCCTACTTCGCCCCCATCTACGGCTACTAATCCCCTCTCCCCCTCACCCCTTATGCAACTTACTCATCAACTGCGCCTCAGCCTGCGTCAACCCGCAAGACTGCGTCAGCTCATCCACCGTCGCCCCCATGCCCACCAGCTTCGCCGCTTGGGCGAATGACAGGCTTGATGGATCGCGCTGTTCCAGCTGCGCCAGTTTGTCCGGCAGCGGGCCGAGGACGGTGCGCAGTTCGTGCACTTCGTCTCCGACCTGTACCGCGCTCTGCTGGAAGTGGTCCACGCGCTTGGCCAGCTCGATAATCCGCCGGTCGCGCACGGCATCACGCTCTGCCTGTTGCGCCACCTGTTCTCGTTGCTGGCGCATGTAACGCAGCACAAACCCCAGGGTCCCGGCCCACAGGATGGCCAGGACAATCACTGCCACTTCAAGGAACAATCAGATGCTCTCCAGTTCCTGCCATTCTTCTTCGCTCATCATCTTGTCCAGTTCAACCAGAATCAGCAGTTCGCCGTTCTTGTTGCACACGCCCTGGATGAACTTGGCCGATTCTTCGTTGCCCACGTTGGGCGCTGTCTCGACTTCCGATTGGCGCAGGTAAACCACTTCGGCCACGCTGTCGACCATGATCCCGACCACTTGCTTGTCGGCTTCGATGATGACGATACGGGTGTTGTCGTTCACTTCAGTGGGCATCAAGCCAAACCGCTGGCGGGTGTCGATCACGGTGACGACGTTGCCGCGCAGGTTGATGATGCCCAGCACGTAGCTCGGCGCGCCCGGCACGGGGGCGATTTCGGTGTAGCGCAGCACTTCCTGCACGCGCATCACGTTGATGCCGTAGGACTCGTTGTCCAGCTTGAAGGTCACCCACTGCAGGATCGGATCTTCGGAACTCTGTGCGGACGCTGACTTATTCATACCCCTGACCCCTTCAAATGCCGTTGATGACGGCGTGTGTTCATCGCCAGCGCTCACGCGCTGCGCTTGTTATTAAGTGCGTTTGCCCTGCGGCATGTTTTTTACCGCGCCGCTGGCAATCAGCTCCGCCAGTTCGGCCACATCCAGCAAGGCGCACATGTGTTCAATCACGGTGCCCGCCAACCATGGCCGCTGGCCGCGATGGCTGCGCCATTTGATTTCATTGGGGTCCAGGCGCAGCGAGCGGCTGACTTGGTGCACCGCCAACCCCCACTCGTAGCCCTGGACCGAGATCACGTATTGCAGGCCCTGGCGGAAATCATCGCGATACCGGTCGGGCATCACCCACCGCGCGGTGTCCAGCACCTTGAGGTTGCCGGCCTGGCTTGGCAGGATGCCCAAGAACCACTCGGGCTGGCCAAACAGCGGCGTCAGCTCCTGGCCTTCCAGCGAGTAGATCGAACCCAGGCACACCAGCGGCACGGCCAACGTCAGCCCGGCCACGTCGAACAGCAAGCATTCAAAGGGCTCGGCGGCCCAGGCCGGTCGGCCGTCGGGCTCTACCGGCGGCGGTGTGATGCTCGGCGGCAGGTGCACTTGCACCACCGGCTCGACCACCGCTGGCGCCATCACGACCGGCGCGCTCACAGGCACAGCCACAGGCACGATCGGCACCACCACCGCATCCCGCGCTTGCTCCTCCAGCACGGCCAACTGGAACTCGTCCAGTGTGCTTGCGACCGCCTCCACCACCGGCTCGATCGCAGGCTCAAGCACCAAAATCGGCTCGGGCGACGGCTCTTCGGTCGCATCGTGCAGCAAGGCGTCCAGGTAGGACTCCAGCGCCAGTTGCGGCCGGGTCTTTAAATCAACAGGACGGTTCATCGGTATGCCCACGCGCAAGCCCCGTTAGAGGTTATCGGCGTGATATGCCACAGACTTGAATAAAGAGCTGTCATCACGCCACCTGCGCCACAAGTTGCTGGGACAGCAGGTGCTTGAGCAGCGCCCGGTACGCCAGCACGCCACGGCTTTTCGGGTCGAATTGCGACGGCGCCAGCCCAGCGCGGCTGGCATCTCGCAGGCGGGTGTCCACCGGGATGTAGCCTTGCCAGATGCTGTCCGGGTAGGCGTCGCGCAGCACACGCAATGTGCCGAGGGACGCCTGGGTGCGGCGGTCGAACAGGGTCGGCACGATGCTGAACGGCAGCGCCTGCTTGCGCGAGCGGTTGATCATCGCGAGCGTGCTCACCATGCGTTCCAGGCCTTTGACGGCCAGGTGCTCGGTCTGCACCGGGATCACCAATTGCTGGCTGGCGGCCAGCGCGTTGACCATCAGCACCCCCAGCAACGGCGGGCTGTCGATGATCGCGTAGTCGAAGTCTTGCCACAGCTGCGCCAGTGTCTTGGCGATCACCAGGCCCAGCCCGTTCTGCCCCGGTGACTGGCGCTCAAGGGTGGCCAGCGCGGTGCTGGAAGGCAGCAGCGAAATGCTTTGATTGCTGGTGGGCAACAACAGTTGGCCCGGCAAGTCGGCCGGTACGCTGCCTTTGTGCAGGAACAGGTCGTAGCAACTGTGCTCCAACGCGTCCGGGTCGTAGCCGAAATAGCTGGTCATGGAGCCATGGGGGTCCAGGTCGACCACGACCACGCGCTTGCCCGCCTCGGCCAGCAAGCCGGCCAAGGCGATGGAGGAAGTGGTTTTACCGACACCACCCTTTTGATTGGCAACTGCCCAGACTCTCATTCGGATTGATCCTCCCGGCAGGCACACGCGCAACCGAGCACTAGCATGGCGTTAGGGGGCCGGTGACGGAGAATTGACGGCACTCGCACGAACCGGCGGCTTTACAGGCGCTGGTGCAGTTTGTGTGCCAGCCCGCTTCAAGGCAGCATCCGGGGTTGCATTGGCGGTGCCGGTGGCGGTGAGGCTGCGGCGCACGTCCAGGTTGCGCGACACCACCAGCACCACCCGGCGGTTGCGCGCACGGCCTTCGGCCGTAGCGTTGTTGGCCACCGGCTGGAACTCGCCGTAGCCCACCGACGCCAGGCGCTGCGGGTTCACGCCCTGCATGGCGAGCATGCGCACGATGCTGGCCGCCCGGGCCGATGACAGCTCCCAGTTGGTCGGGTACTGCGCCGTGCTGATCGGGAAGTTGTCGGTAAAGCCCTCGACGTGGACCGGGTTTTCAAACGGCTTCAAGATGCCCGCCACCTTGTCGATGATGGTGAACGCCTGGTCACTGGGCATTGCATCGGCGCTGGCGAACAACAGGCTGGAATTGAGCTCGATCTCTACCCACAACTCGTTGCCGCGCACAGTCATCTGATTGGCGCTGATCAGGTCGCCAAAGGCCGCACTGATGTCATCGGCAATGCTTTTAAGCGGGTCGCTGGTGCCGCCGATGCCCGCGGCGGTTTCATCGCTGTCTTTGACCAGCGGCTTGGCCGGGGTGACGGTCTTGGGCCGCTCTTCGCCAATGGGGATCGGTTTGAGCGAACGGTCGGCGTCGTTGAACACCCCGACCAGCGCCTGGGAAATGATCTTGTACTTGCCTTCGTTGATCGACGAAATGGAGTACATCACCACGAAAAACGCGAACAGCAAGGTGATGAAGTCGGCGTAGGACACCAGCCAGCGTTCATGGTTGACGTGTTCTTCAGGCTCGCGGCGGCGACGGCTCACATAAACCTCCCATCAGTCCATGAAGCCCTGGAGCTTCAATTCGATGGAGCGTGGGTTCTCACCCTCGGCAATCGACAGGATGCCTTCAAGCAACATTTCGCGGTAACGCGACTGACGCAGGGCAATGGACTTGAGCTTGCTGGCCACCGGCAACAGCACCAGGTTGGCACTGGCCACGCCGTAGATGGTGGCCACGAACGCCACGGCAATCCCGCTGCCCAGTTGCGACGGATCGGCGAGGTTGCCCATCACGTGGATCAACCCCATCACCGCGCCGATGATGCCGATGGTCGGCGCGTAGCCGCCCATGCTTTCAAACACCTTGGCGGCATTGATGTCGCGGCTTTCCTGGGTGTAGAAGTCCACCTCCAGAATGCTGCGGATGGCTTCCGGCTCGGCACCGTCGACCAGCAATTGCAGGCCTTTGCGCGCGTAGCTGTCGGGCTCGGCGTCGGCCACGCTTTCGAGGCCCAGCAGGCCTTCCTTGCGGGCCGTGAGGCTCCAGTTGACCACCCGGTCGATGCCGCCCGGCAAGTCGACGCGTGGCGGGAAGAGGATCCAGGCGAGGATCTGGATAGCCCGCTTGAACGAGCTCAGCGGCGCTTGCAGCAAGGCGGCGCCCACCGTGCCACCGATCACGATCAACGCCGCCGGGCCGTTGGCCAGGGCGCCGAGGTGGCCGCCTTCGAGGTAGTTGCCACCAATGATTGCGACAAACGCCATGATGATGCCGATCAGGCTCAATACATCCATCAGTGACAGGCCTCCACCAGGTGTTTGCCAATGTCGTCCAGGCTGTAGACCGCGTCGGCCAGCTCTGCCTTGACGATGGCCATGGGCATGCCGTAGATCACGCAGCTGGCCTCGTCCTGGGCCCAGATCGAACTGCCGCTCTGTTTGAGCAGGCGCGCGCCTTCACGGCCGTCGGCGCCCATGCCGGTGAGTACCACCGCCAGAACTTTGTCGCCGTAGGACTTGGCCGCCGAACCAAAGGTGATGTCCACGCAGGGCTTGTAGTTCAGGCGCTCATCGCCCGGCAGGATTTTTACCGCACCACGGCCATCCACCATCATCTGCTTGCCCCCCGGGGCCAGCAGCGCCAGGCCCGGGCGCAGGATGTCGCCGTCTTCGGCTTCTTTGACGGTGATGCGGCAGAGTTTGTCCAGGCGCTCGGCGAATGCCTTGGTGAACGCCGCAGGCATGTGCTGGATCAACACGATCGGCGCCGGGAAGTTCGCCGGTAGCTGGGTCAGTACCCGCTGTAGGGCGACCGGGCCGCCGGTGGACGTACCAATCGCCACCAGCTTGTAGGCCTTGCGTTTGAGCGCTGGCGAATGAGCGACGTGCGCCGGAGTGCGCACGGGCGCGACCAGAGGGCGCGCAACCGGGGCGGGCGCAGGCGCAGGTGCAGGCCGCCCCAAACTGCCCGGCGTGGCCACCGGCGGCGCCACCGGGGCTGGCGACGGCGTACTGAACAGGCTACGGCGGTTACTGCGCGAAATGCTGTGGACCTTCTCGCACAGCAGTTGCCTGACCTTGTCGGGGTTGCGCGAGATGTCTTCGAAGTTCTTCGGCAAGAAGTCCACTGCGCCCGCATCCAGCGCATCCAGGGTGACCCGGGCGCCTTCATGGGTGAGCGAGGAGAACATCAACACCGGGGTCGGGCAGCGCTGCATGATGTGCCGCACCGCCGTGATGCCGTCCATCATCGGCATCTCGTAGTCCATGGTGATCACGTCCGGCTTCAACGCCAGGGCTTGATCAATCGCCTCTTTGCCGTTGTTGGCCGTGCCGACCACCTGGATGGTCGGGTCGGCGCAAAGAATTTCCGAGACGCGGCGGCGGAAGAAACCCGAGTCGTCCACCACCAGGACCTTGACTGCCATAAACACTCCGTTAGGCCGGGCGAGGGCCTACCGCCCTGCCCTGCCAGAATCAAATACGCCGTGCGGCGTAACGCTTGAGCATGCTCGGAACATCGAGAATCAGCGCGATCCGACCGTCACCGGTAATGGTCGCGCCCGACATGCCTGGCGTTCCTTGCAGCATTTTGCCCAAAGGCTTGATGACCACTTCTTCCTGGCCCACCAGTTGATCGACCACAAAGCCGATGCGCTGGGTGCCCACGGACAGGATCACCACGTGACCTTCACGCTGCTCCTCATGCTTGGCCGAAGCCACCAGCCAGCGCTTGAGGTAGAACAGCGGCAATGCCTTGTCACGCACGATCACCACTTCCTGGCCGTCCACCACGTTGGTGCGCGACAGGTCCAAGTGGAAGATCTCGTTGACGTTGACCAACGGGAAGGCGAACGCCTGGTTGCCCAGCATCACCATCAGGGTGGGCATGATCGCCAGCGTCAGCGGCACCTTGATAACGATCTTGGAGCCCTGGCCCTTGGTCGAGTAGATGTTGATCGAGCCGTTGAGCTGGCTGATCTTGGTCTTCACCACGTCCATGCCCACGCCGCGGCCGGACACGTCAGAGATCTCGGTCTTGGTCGAGAAGCCCGGGGCAAAGATCAGGTTGTAGCAGTCGGTGTCGGTGAGGCGGTCGGCGGCGTCCTTGTCCATCACGCCGCGCTTGACCGCGATGTTGCGCAGAACGGTCGGGTCCATGCCCTTGCCGTCGTCGGTGATCGACAGCAGGATGTGGTCGCCTTCCTGTTCGGCCGCCAGAATCACCTTGCCCAGGCGGTTCTTGCCCGCGGCTTCGCGCTCTTCCGGGGTTTCCACGCCGTGGTCAACCGCGTTGCGCACCAAGTGCACCAGCGGGTCGGCCAGGGCCTCGACGAGGTTTTTGTCCAGGTCGGTTTCTTCGCCCACCAACTCCAGGTTGATCTCTTTTTTGAGCTGGCGCGCCAGGTCGCGAACCAGGCGCGGGAAGCGGCCGAAGACTTTCTTGATCGGCTGCATCCGCGTTTTCATCACGGCGGTTTGCAGGTCGGCGGTGACCACGTCCAGGTTCGACACGGCCTTTTGCATGGCCTCGTCGCTGCTGTTGAGGCCCAGGCGCACCAGGCGATTACGCACCAGCACCAGTTCGCCGACCATGTTCATGATGTCGTCCAGGCGTGCGGTGTCGACGCGCACGGTGGTTTCGGCTTCGCTGACCGGGGATTTTTCCGGGGCGGGCGCGGCCACGGCACGGGCAGGTGCCGGGGCCGGTTTTGCCGGGGCGGGCGCTGCGGGCTTGGCGACGGCGGCCGGGGCCGGTGCGGCCACGGCAGCAGTGGCAGCGGGCGCCTGGGCCACGTCAGAAAACTTGCCCTTGCCGTGCAGTTCATCCAGCAGGGCTTCGAACTCGTTATCGGTAATCAAGCCATCGTCGGCGGGCGCGGCAGCGGCCGGGGCCGCGAGGGTCGGCGCAGCGGCCACGGCGGCCACTTCCGGCAGTGCGTCGGCGGCAAACGTGCCTTTGCCGTGCAACTGGTCCAGCAGGGCTTCGAATTCGTCGTCGGTAATATCGGTGTTGGCCGGTGTCGGCACCTGGGCAGGTGCTGGCGCGGCGGCCACGGCGTCGGGGGCGAACTGCCCCTTGCCGTGCAATTGGTCCAGCAGGGACTCGAACTCAGCGTCCGTAATGTCTTCCGACGCCTGGGCCGCAGCAGGCGCCGCAGCGGGCGCCTCGGCCTGAGCCTTGACGGCGTTCAACGAGTCCAGCAGTTGTTCGAATTCGCTGTCGGTCACATCGCCCGCAGGCTCTTCCACCGGCGCGGGCGCCGCAACGGCAACAGGCGCGGGTGCGTTGTCGGCAGGTTCTGCCAGGCGCGTCAGGGCCGCCAGCAGTTGCGGGGTGGCCGCGGTGATCGGCGCACGGTCGCGCACCTCGCCAAACATGCCGTTGACCGCATCCAGTGCTTCGAGAATCACGTCCATCAATGCCGAGTCGACGTGCCGCTCACCCTTGCGCAGGATGTCGAACACGTTCTCGGCGATGTGGCAGCACTCCACCAGCTCATGGAGCTGGAGGAAGCCGGCGCCCCCTTTTACAGTGTGAAAACCGCGAAAAATGGCATTGAGCAGGTTGGCATCGTCCGGTCGGCTTTCCAGCTCGACCAGTTGTTCCGACAGCTGCTCTAAAATTTCGCCGGCCTCTACAAGGAAATCCTGAAGGATTTCTTCATCGGCGCCGAAGCTCATGTGCGTGCTCCTTAGAAGCCTAAACTGGACAGCAAATCGTCTACGTCATCTTGTCCGGATACGACGTCTTCACGTTTATCGGCATGAATCTGCGGACCTTCACCCTTGGCGAGGTGTTTTTGTGGATCTTTTTCCGAGAGGATCGCCGCGCGGTCATGTTCGATACCGGCAAAGCGGTCCACCTGGCTGGCCATCAACACCAGTTTGAGCAGGTTGCTTTCCACTTCGGTGACCAGTTGGGTCACGCGCTTGATCACCTGGCCGGTGAGGTCCTGGTAATCCTGCGCCAGCAGAATGTCGTTCAGGTTGCTCGATACCGTGCGGCTCTCCTGCTCGCTGCGGTTGAGAAAACTGTCGACCCGGCGCGCCAGCTCGCGAAACTCTTCGGCGCCCACTTCCCGGCGCATGAAGCGCCCCCAGTCCGTGCTCAGGGCCTTGGCCTCGGTGGCCATGCCATTGACCAGCGGCGTGGCGTTTTCCACCAGGTCCATGGTGCGGTTGGCCGCCGCCTCAGTCAGCCTGACCACATAGGACAGGCGCTCGGTGGCATCGGTGATCTGCGACACTTCCTCGGCCTGGGGCATGTGCGGGTCAATGTGAAAATTGACGATCGCACTGTGCAGCTCACGGGTGAGCTTGCCCACTTCCTGGTACAAGCCGCGGTCACGGGTCTGGTTGAGCTCGTGGATCAACTGCACCGCATCGCCGAACTGGCCTTTTTCAAGGCTCTGGACCAGCTCCTGAGCGTGTTTTTTCAGCGTCGACTCAAAATCGCTCTGAGATGTTTCTTTAGGCTCCATAGCTCCCCCGTGGTGGCATCAACCGTGGATGCGCTCGAAGATCTTTTCGATCTTCTCTTTCAACGCCAAGGCGGTGAAGGGCTTGACCACATAGCCGTTGACCCCGGCCTGGGCAGCTTCGATGATCTGCTCGCGCTTGGCTTCGGCGGTGACCATCAGCACAGGGAGGTTGCGCAGTTTTTCATCCGCGCGCACGTGGCGCAGCAGATCGATACCGGTCATGCCCGGCATGTTCCAGTCGGTTACCAGAAAGTCGACGCTGCCGCTGTTGAGGATCGGAATGGCGGTCAACCCGTCATCCGCCTCGATCGTGTTGGTGAACCCCAGGTCACGCAACAGGTTTTTTATGATCCGCCGCATCGTTGAAAAATCATCAACGATGAGGATTTTCATGTTCTTGTCCAATTCGACCTCCAAGCAGTCTTAAACGCGCCCAGCTGCTGGACGCGCCATTTCAATCAACAGGCGTTACACAAAAAGGACTGCCAGGGGTGCACCACGGGCCAATACCACCAAGACCTGCGCCCTGGCGGTGTCGTTCACAGTGTCCCCACACTGCGTGTCAGCGCGCTCGCCACTCACCCAAACGCCCCCGCAAGCGGGCGGCGCACTGGCTGTGCAACTGGCTTACGCGCGATTCGCTGACCCCCAGGACCTCACCGATTTCCTTGAGGTTCAGCTCTTCGTCGTAGTACAGCGCCAACACCAGCCGCTCACGCTCCGGCAGGTTGGCGATCGCCTCTGCCAGGGCGCCCTGGAAGCGTTCATCTTCCAGGTCGCGCGAAGGTTCCAGGTGAGCACTCGCGCCGTCCTCGTGCAGCCCTTCGTGTTCGCCGTCCTGCAACAGGTCGTCGAAACTGAACAAGCGGCTGCCCAAGGTATCGTTCAAAATCCCGTAGTAATCATCGAGACTCAATTGGAGTTCGGCCGCAACTTCATGATCTTTAGCGTCACGGCCGGTTTTTGCTTCAATTGCGCGAATGGCGTCACTGACCATCCGGGTATTTCGGTGCACCGAACGCGGGGCCCAGTCACCTTTACGCACCTCATCGAGCATCGCGCCGCGAATACGGATACCCGCGTACGTCTCGAAACTCGCGCCCTTGCTCGCGTCGTACTTGGTCGACACCTCCAGCAGGCCGATCATGCCGGCCTGGATCAGGTCCTCGACCTGCACACTGGCCGGCAGGCGCGCCAGCAAGTGATAGGCGATGCGCTTGACCAGCGGCGCATAGCGCTCGATCAGCTCCACCTGGCTGTCACGTGCCGACTTTTTGTAAAGGTTGTAGCCGCTCGCTGTCATAGCACCGGTCCCGCGCTCGTCTGATGCACCAATCGCTCGACGAAAAACTCCAGATGCCCCCGCGGGTTGGCGGGCAACGGCCAGGTATCGACCTTCTGGGCAATGGCCTTGAACGCCAGCGCGCATTTGGAACGAGGGAACGCTTCATAGACGGCACGCTGCTTTTGCACAGCCTTGCGCACACACTCGTCGTAGGGCACGGCGCCCACGTATTGTAAGGCGACGTCGAGGAAGCGATCCGTGACCTTGGTCAACTTGGCGAACAGGTTGCGCCCCTCTTGCGGGCTCTGGGCCATGTTGGCCAGCACGCGAAAGCGGTTCATGCCGTAGTCACGGTTAAGCAGTTTGATCAGGGCGTAGGCGTCGGTGATCGAGGTGGGTTCGTCGCACACCACCAACAGGACTTCCTGCGCGGCGCGCACGAAGCTGACCACGGACTCGCCAATGCCGGCGGCGGTGTCGATCACCAGCACGTCAAGGTTGTCGCCAATGTCGCTGAACGCCTGAATCAGGCCCGCGTGCTGGGCCGGGCTCAGGTGCACCATGCTCTGGGTGCCGGAGGCGGCGGGCACGATACGGATCCCGCCGGGGCCTTGCAGCAACACATCGCGCAGGTCGCACCGGCCCTCGATCACATCGGCCAGGGTGTGTTTGGGCGTCAGGCCCAGCAGAACGTCGACGTTCGCCAGCCCCAGGTCCGCGTCCAGCAGCATGACCCGACGGCCAAGCTCTGCCAGGGCCAGGGACAAATTCACTGACACGTTAGTTTTCCCGACGCCACCTTTGCCGCCGGTCACCGCGATCACCTGTACGGGATGCATGCTGCCCATGTTCTTTCTTTACCTTGTCTTGCTGAGACGCAGGCTACACAGGCTGGCCGCGTTAACCGCTTGCAGACCACCGATGTAGGTACATTGCACTGTATTCATATTGCCCTCAGCCGACCTGTTTGGCCGGGCTGTGGTAGAGGTCCGCGAACATGTCGGCCATCGCTTCCTCACTGGGTTCTTCCTGCATTTGTATGCTCACGGCACGGCTGACCAACTGGTGACGGCGCGGCAGATGCAAATCATCCGGGATGCGCGGCCCGTCGGTCAGGTAAGCCACCGGCAACTCATGGGCGATGGCCAGGCTCAGCACTTCGCCCAGGTTGGCGGTTTCGTCGAGTTTAGTCAGGATGCAACCGGCCAGCCCGCAGCGCTTGTAGCTGTGGTAGGCGGCGGTCAGCACCTGCTTCTGGCTGGTGGTGGCCAGCACCAGGTAATTCTTTGCCTTGATCCCGCGACCGGCCAGGCTCTCGAGCTGCATGCGCAGCGCCGGATCACTGGCTTGCAGGCCTGCGGTGTCGATCAACACCACGCGCTTGCGCAGCAGCGGGTCAAGCGCGTTGACCAGCGACTGGCCTGGGTCCAGGTGCGTAACCGGCACATTGAGGATACGGCCCAGGGTCCTGAGCTGCTCCTGGGCGCCAATGCGGTAGCTGTCCATGCTGACCAGCGCAATGTTCTGCGCGCCGTACTTGAGCACGTAGCGCGCCGCGAGCTTGGCCAGCGTGGTGGTCTTGCCCATGCCGGCGGGGCCGACCATGGCGATCACGCCGCCTTCTTCCAGGGGTTCGAGTTCCGGGGTGACGATCATGCGCGCCAGGTGCGCCAAGAGCATGCGCCAGGCTTGGCGCGGGTCGTCGATTTCGGTGGTCAGCGCCAGCAGGTCGCGTGACAACGGGCCGGACAAGCCGATGCGTTGCAAGCGGCGCCACAGGTTGGCCTGCTGCGGCTTGCTGCCTTGCAGTTGGGTCCAGGCCAGCGAACCCAGTTGCACTTCCAGCAATTCGCGCAGGCCATTGAGCTCGCTGCGCATCGAGTCCAGCGCACGCGAGTCCACAGACGGGGCCGGGGCTGGCGCGGCAGGGCGTGGTGGCTCGACAAACGTCGGCTCTACCAGCGGCTCGGCTGCAGTCAGCGGCAGGCCGGCGAACAGCTGGCGGCTGGTGCTGGCGTCGCCGTCACTGCGCAGGCTCAGTTCGGCCTGGGCCGAGACGATACGCGAGGCGGTCTTGCGCAGCTCGTCTTCGAGCTCCATGTTGGGCACGCGAGGGGCCAGGGCCGACGGCTGGTAATCAAGGGCAGCCGTCAGCTCGACACCGCCTGCAATGCGGCGGTTGCCAATAATCGCAGCGTCGGCGCCCAGCTCGTCGCGGACCAGTTTCATGGCCTGACGCATATCGGCGGCGAAAAAACGCTTCACTTGCATAACCCACTACCTCAGCCGTTGGGCCCTACTGTCGCGACGATAGTCACTTGCTTGTTGTCAGGAATTTCCTGATAAGCCAAAACGTGCAAATTCGGAATAGCCAGGCGTCCAAACCGCGACAACATCGCCCGGACCGGACCGGCCACCAGCAAGATCACCGGGTGGCCCTGCATTTCCTGGCGCTGGGCGGCATCGATCAACGAACGCTGCAGCTTTTCCGCCATGCTCGGCTCCAGCAGAACACCCTCGTCAGCGCCCTGCCCGGCCTTCTGAATACTGTTGAGCAATATTTGTTCCAACCTGGGCTCCAACGTGATCACAGGCAGCTCGGAGTCAAGCCCTACAATGCTTTGCACGATGGCGCGAGACAACCCCACCCGCACCGCTGCCACTAAAGCGGCAGTATCTTGACTCTTGGCGGCATTGTTGGCGATGGCCTCGGCAATGCTGCGAATGTCCCTTACCGGCACCTGCTCGGCCAACAGCGCCTGCAACACCTTGAGCAATTGCGAAAGTGACAGCACCCCCGGCACGAGTTCTTCGGCCAGTTTGGGCGAGGCCTTGGCCAGCAACTGCATGAGTTGCTGGACTTCTTCGTGGCCAATCAGCTCGTGGGAGTGCTTGTACAGAATCTGGTTGAGGTGCGTGGCCACCACGGTGCTGGCGTCCACCACGGTGTAGCCCAGGGACTGCGCCTGGCTGCGCTGGCTGATTTCGATCCACACCGCGTCCAGGCCAAAAGCCGGATCTTTGGCGGTGATGCCGTTAAGGCTGCCGAACACTTGGCCGGGGTTGATCGCCAGTTCGCGGTCGGGGTAAATCTCGGCTTCGGCCAGGATCACGCCCATCAGCGTCAGGCGGTAGGCGCTGGGCGCCAGGTCGAGGTTGTCGCGGATGTGCACGGTGGGCATCAAAAAGCCCAGGTCCTGGGACAGCTTCTTGCGCACGCCCTTGATCCGCGCCAGCAATTGCCCGCCCTGGTTGCGGTCCACCAGCGGAATCAGGCGGTAACCCACTTCCAGGCCGATCATGTCGATCGGGGTCACGTCATCCCAGCCCAGTTCCTTGGTTTCCTGGGCGCGGGCCGGTGAAGGCAACAGCTCTTGTTGGCGGGCGATCTCCTGCTGCGCCTGCACCTTGACCTGGTTCTGCTTCTTCCAGAACAGGTACGCCCCACCCGCGGCCAGCGCGGCCATGCTCAGGAAGGAGACGTGCGGCATGCCGGGCACCAGCCCCATCACCGCCATCAGTCCGGCCGCCACGGCCAGGGCCTTGGGCGACGCAAACATCTGCCGGTTGATCTGCTTGCCCATGTCTTCGGAGCCCGAAGCACGGGTCACCATGATTGCCGCCGCTGTAGATAACAACAGTGATGGCAATTGCGCCACTAAACCGTCACCGATGGTCAACAGGGCGTATACCTTGCCCGCATCGCCAAAGGTCATGCCGTGCTGGAAGATCCCGACCGCCATGCCGCCGATCAGGTTGATGAACAGAATCAGCAGGCCGGCAATGGCGTCACCGCGCACGAACTTGCTGGCACCGTCCATGGAGCCGTAGAACTCGGCCTCCTGGGCCACCTCTGCGCGGCGGGCCTTGGCCTGGCCCTGGTCGATCAGGCCGGCGTTGAGGTCGGCGTCGATCGCCATCTGCTTGCCGGGCATCGCATCCAGGGTAAACCGCGCACTCACCTCGGAGATGCGCCCGGCGCCCTTGGTGACCACGACGAAGTTGATGATCATCAAAATCGCGAACACCACGATACCCACCACGTAGTTACCGCCGATCACCACCTCGCCAAACGCCTGGATCACCTTGCCCGCCGCCGCGTGACCGTCCTGACCGTGAAGCATCACCACCCGCGTTGACGCCACGTTGAGCGCCAGCCGCAGCAAGGTCGCCACCAGCAAGATGGTCGGGAACACCGCAAAATCCAGCGGCCGCAGCGCGTACACGCACACCAGCAGCACCACAATCGACAGGGCGATGTTGAAGGTAAAAAACACGTCCAGCAGGAACGGCGGCACCGGCAACATCATCATGGCCAGCATGATCAGCAGCAACAACGGCACACCCAGATTGCCCCGCGAAAGGTCGGTCAGGGTGCCACGGGCCGTGCTGAGCATTTGAGAGCGATCCACCGGTATTCCTCGTTTCCTTGAAGCAGGTTTTTGACGCCGCAGAAGGGCGCGAGGGCGGTGTTGCAAGAAACTGTCCAACTTTGGGGTTGGGGGAAAGGAACGGGCGGGATCGCTTACCAGGCGCAAGCTTGGGCACAAACAATAGAACGCGTTTTAACTTGAGCGCGCTGATTAATGGCCTGCACTCATTAACGTGAAGACCAGAGTATTGACCGCAGTATCTTGCGCATATTTGATGATGACCTGGGTGTCCGGATACACAGAGGGCTCCAGCTGATAGGCATCCCACCCTCCGGTTTTCCTGTTCAACGGCAGCGTGGCTGGCCCCTTGGACGCCAGCGGCTGACCAAAATCCGCCCTGACCTCTGCCCTGCTCATCGCCGCTTTGAACGGCGCAGGCAACTCACCCCGGAACACTTTCTGACCCGGTACTGCCGGGACCAACGTGATGTACAGCGTTTCCAAAAGCATCGTTGCCGCCTGGAAACTCAGTTCCAGGCCGTCGGCGGGCTCAATGTCGAGCCAGTCTCTTCCCCTGTAGAGCTCTTGAAGCGGCATATCAGGAATGATGTTCTCCATGACCAAAGCGTCATAGGGACGGCCCAAGTTTTTAATCCATTGCTCGATGGTTCTAGCGTCCATCAGTACCACCCTTGTTTTTGATTGAGCTGATGCAATTGTTCGCGGGCAATTTCAACGTCTTTCTCGGCAAAGCCATTTTCCATCAGGCCACGCTTGATCGCGTCA
Organism: Pseudomonas sp. SDO5215_S409; assembly: GCF_054071325.1. Lineage (NCBI taxonomy): Bacteria > Pseudomonadati > Pseudomonadota > Gammaproteobacteria > Pseudomonadales > Pseudomonadaceae > Pseudomonas > Pseudomonas sp. SDO5215_S409. Next base: position 16,044 of record NZ_JBSVWN010000014.1, read on the forward strand.
ACGTTGCTATCGACTGCCGCTCGCAGGTCCGCCACGTCGCCAGCCTGCTTGGCCTTGGTACTGCGCCCGCCGTAAGTTTCACTGTACCGCTGATGAACATGTGCAGGAATCGCAATTGCAGGCGCTTGCTTGAGATAGTCGAGCACCTGTTGACGCGGCATTTTGGCGTCGAGTTGAAGCAACGTTGCCTCCAATACGTTTTGCGCAGGAATATGATCGATATCCAAACCATCCCCACGACTACGCCCCATCAAATCCCGCGCGGGCCCGACTTCCAGCGGCCTGACCGCAGGCTTGGCAAACACCACATACAACGGTGGCAAGCCTGCATCGGCCGGAAACGTGATGATCGTGTCCTGCCAGGTGAGGTCGCTTTCATCCTGCCCGGGGTAGTGAGCGAACTGCGCATCCTGACCCGGGGCAATCGGATGGACCAACAGATTCTCCAGCGACTCAGGCACGCCGGGAAACGGACTGGGAATGCTGATCACCGGCCCCTTGTTCGGCGTCCAGGTGATGGAAAGACCGTCCAGCACCGCGACCATCGCGCGCTTGTCGGCACTCCAGTGGGCCTCGGTGACCGGCACGCTGTCCATCCCGCTCTCGGGCCCCGTATGCAGCCCATAGACTTGCGGGTTGCCCGCCGCATCACGCCGAAATTGAAACCGCACCCGCGTACTCGCCGACCGCATGCCTGCCAGCTGTTCTGCGCTGTAGAGCGTGGAGTCGCCGATAGCCCGGGGCCAAAAGGCCAACATCAGCACCCCCAATGCTGAACCGGCTCCGGCAGCGCCACGCACCACCCACGTGCCCAGTTCGCTGCCCAGGGTGCCGGCGATCTGCCCGAGCGTGCCAGCGGTGCCCGTAGACGCCATCAACGCCGCGTTGCCGAAATTGCCAATCCGCTCCGGGGTTCGGCCAGCGGCCGTCGAACCGGCCGGCACGCAGACACTGGATTTGGCAAACACACACGAAGGTGCAGACGGGGTCATCGATCGCCCGAGTGGCGCATTCGGCACTGCCTTGCCAGCGGGCCTCACAGGCTGTGGATCATCTATTTCCTGGCACATGAACTGTTGATGGGCAATCAGCACAGGCGCGGGGCTGCACTGGCACACACATACGTCCCCCTCCAATGCGACCTGCTTGCCCGCCCATATTTCCACCCGATAAGCGCCCGCATTGGCGATGACCCCGGTGCTGTTGCAAGCAGGGCAAAACACCCGATCGCCTTCCCGGGCGACCCCTTGGTTATTGATGAAACCGCTATCGCACCCTGTCAGCACGACACCTCCCGCCGAGGTCGGCGCCCCCACGGTGATGTGGTAGCGCCTCACGCGGGGCTCTGCGTCGAGCAGTCAAACTGACGTTGCATGGGAATATCCTTTTCTGACGCCCAAGCGGGGTCGAACACCGTTCAGGTGCTGATTGATAAGAGAGGGGGGAAACGCCGCAAGGGCGTGGACCGCATCGTGCGCAAAGGGCACGAGCAGGACAACTGACCGTTCGGCCAGGTCACGAAGATTTAAAACACGCTCGATGGGCGCCGACGCCCTACGCCATCAGGCTTTCTGAGGATTTACCCGCGATCACACACAGGTCTTCGGCCCGGGGCTAAAGGGTAATGAAATGTTTCTTTGCCAAAGGCCCGGAGCAGCAAGGAAGGCATTCCCACGCACAAACGCGTGAACGCCCCCCATCAACCTCATTTCAGCGGCCGCACATCCGTGGCTTGCAGCCCTTTCTGGCCATGGGCGGCCGTGAACTCCACTTTCTGGTTTTCATCGAGAGACTTGAACCCCTCGGCCTTGATGTCCGAGTAGTGGACGAACAGGTCTGCACTGCCGTCATCCGGCTTGATGAACCCGAAGCCTTTTTCTGCGTTGAACCATTTCACGACACCCGTGGCCATTGCCCTTCTCCCTTCACCGTACTTGAAGACGCGCCGCTGCACGCAGCGTCGCCGTTCTATAGAACCTGAAGGGTGCGAGGGCGGCTACTGTCAAAGTTGACAGGTGGGCAGCGGTTTACGACGAGTGGCAGACCAGAAAGGTTCGTCGCTTTTGAGGCGCGCCCCACCCACCGCCAGCAAAAAAACATGCACCCGAACTCAAGCGTCGCGGCGCAGGTCCGGCGGGATGGGCAGGTCCTTGAGCGGATCGGGCCGCTTGCCCTTGCCTGCGCGGTATTGGCGGATCTGGTACACGTACGCCAGCACCTGCGCCACCGCCAGGTACAACCCGGCGGGGATCTCCTGGTCCAGCTCGGTGGAGTAGAAAATCGACCGCGCCAACTCCGGCGACTCCAGCAGCAGCACGTCGTTGGCCACGGCGATTTCGCGGATTTTCAAGGCCATGAAGTCGCTGCCCTTGGCCAGCAACATCGGCGCGCCGCCCTTCTCCGGGTCGTATTTGAGCGCCACGGCGTAGTGCGTCGGGTTGGTGATGACCACGTCGGCGTCGGGCACCGAGGCCATCATTTTGCGCTGGGACATTTCCCGCTGCAGTTGGCGAATGCGCTGCTTGACCTCGGGGCGGCCTTCCTGGTCCTTGTGCTCGTCGCGCACTTCCTGCTTGGTCATCAACAGCTTCTTGTGGCTTTCCCACAGCTGGATCGGCGCGTCCACCGCCGCAATCAGGATCAAGCCGCAAGCCATCCACAACGAACTCCACCCCACCACCTGCACGCTGTGGATAATCGCCAGTTCCAGCGGCTCATGGGCGATGCGCAGCAGGTCGTCGATGTCGGAAGACAACACCGTCAACGCCACGAACAGGATCAGCAAGAACTTGGCCAGCGCCTTGAGCAGCTCCACCAGGGCCTTGCTCGAGAACATCCGCTTGAGCCCGGCCAAGGGGTTCATCCGGCTGAACTTGGGCGCCATGCTGGCCGGCGCAAACAGCCAGCCGCCGAGGGCCACGGGGCCGATCAACGCGGCCAGCAGCAAGGTAATCAGCACGGGCTGTACGGCCAGGATCGCGATTTTGCCCGAGTGCAGCAGGTACAGCCCCATGGCGCCGGGGCTGAGCAGCACCTCGCGCGGTAATGCGAAATTGAGTTTCATCAATTCCATCAAGTCCAGCGCCAGGCCACCGCCGTAAATCAGCAAGCCCCCCGCGCCCGCCAGCATCACCGCCAGGGTGTTGAGCTCTTTGGAGCGGGCAATCTCACCCTTTTCCCGGGAGTCCTTTTTGCGTTTCTCCGTGGGGTCTTCTGTTTTGTCCTGACCACTCTCGCTTTCGGCCATGGCTCAACGCGCCCTCGCCAGATCACGTAAGAACTGCAAGGCGTCGGTGGCCAGCGGTTGATACTGATTGAGAATGTCAGCCAGGCCGACCCAGAAAATCCCCATGCCCAACACCAGGGTCAACGGGAAACCGATGGAGAAAATGTTCAACTGCGGCGCCGCCCGGGTCATCACGCCAAAGGCGATGTTGATCACCAGCAACGCGGTGATCGCTGGCAACACCAGCAACAGTGAGGCGCCGAGCACCCAGCTCAGGCGCCCGACCAATTCCCAGAAGTGGCCAACCACCAGCCCCGAGCCCACCGGCAAGGTGGTAAAGCTTTCGGTCAGCACCTCAAACGCTACCAGGTGGCCGTTCATGGATAAAAACAGCAACGTCACCAGCATGGTCAGAAACTGCCCGATCACCGCCACCGACACCCCGTTGGTAGGGTCGACCATGGAGGCAAAGCCCATGCCCATCTGAATCGAGATGATCTGCCCGGCAATCACGAACGCCTGGAAAAACAGCGTAAGGGAAAACCCCAGCAGCGCGCCGATCAGGATTTGCTCGGCCACCAGCATCAAGGCGCTCAAGTCCAGCGCGTTTACCGGCGGCATTGGCGGCAACCCCGGGGCGATGACCACGGTGATCGCCACCGCGAAATACAGGCGAATGCGGCGCGGCACCAAGGTGGTCCCGAACACCGGCATGGTCATGAGCACCGCCGTCACGCGAAACAGCGGCAGGATGAAGGACGCCACCCAGGTGCTGATCTGGGTGTCGGTCAACGCCAGGACAGATTGCACCCGGTCAGCCGATCAGCTGCGGAATACTGCCGTACAGCTGCAGGATGTATTCCATGAAGGTTTGCACCAGCCACGGGCCGGCGACGATCAGGGTAATCAGCATCACCAGCAGGCGCGGCAAAAAGCTCAAGGTCTGTTCGTTGATCTGGGTCGCGGCCTGGAACATCGCCACCAACAGGCCCACCAACAGGCTGGGCACCACCAGCACGGCCACCATCATGGTGGTCAGCCACAGCGCATCACGAAACAGGTCGACGGCAACTTCTGGCGTCATGCGCTATACCCCTCCGAAACTGCCCGCCAGCGTGCCGATGATCAGCGCCCAGCCGTCCACCAGCACAAACAGCATGATCTTGAACGGCAGGGAAATGATCAGCGGCGACAGCATCATCATGCCCATCGCCATCAGCACACTCGCCACCACCAGGTCGATGATCAGGAACGGGATAAAGATCATGAAACCGATCTGGAACGCGGTCTTGAGCTCCGAGGTGACAAAGGCCGGCACCAAGATGGTCAGCGGCGCCTGGTCGGGAGTCGCGATGTCGGTGCGCTTGGACAACCGCATGAACAGCTCGAGGTCGCTGGAGCGGGTTTGCGAGAGCATGAAGTCTTTGATCGGGCCCTGGGCCTTGTCCACCGCAGCCTGGGCGGTGATTTTTTCCGCAAGGTAGGGTTGCAGCGCTTGCTGGTTCACCTTGTCGAACACCGGCGCCATGATGAACAGGGTCAGAAACAGCGCCATGCCGGTGAGGATCTGGTTCGACGGCGTCTGCTGCAGGCCCAGGGCCTGACGCAGGATCGAGAACACAATGATGATGCGGGTGAAGCTGGTCATCAGCATGACGAACGCGGGGATGAAACTCAGCGCCGTCATGATCAACAGGATCTGCAGGCTGACCGAATATTCCTGCGCCCCAGCCGCGTTGGTGCCCAGGGTAATCGCCGGGATCGACAACGGGTCGGCGCCAAACGCCAGCGGCGCGGCCAGCCACAGCATGAGCGTCAATAAAACGCGCATTACTTCTTATCCTTCTGATCCTTGCCCAGCAGTTCCATCAGGCGCTGGGCGAATTCCGGCGTGGCCGCCTGGGTCTGGGCCACTTCCACCGGCTGCTTGAGCACGTGCAACGGGGTGATACGGCCGGGGGTGAGGCCCAGCAGAATCTGCTCCTCGCCCACTTGCACCAGCACCAGCCGGTCACGCGGGCCGAGGGCGCGCGAGCCGATCATTTCGATCACCTGCCCATTGCCGGGGCCGGCGCGCTGCACGCGGCGCATCAGCCAGGCCAGCCCGAAGATCAAGCCCACCACCAGCAACAGGCCCAGCACCAGTTGCGTCAGCTGGCCGCCGATGCTGCCACTGACCGCCGGGGCCGCCGCCGCTTGAACCACCGGCTCCGCTGCAAGGGCGCTCAACGGCAGCGCCATCAACAGTCCTACTATTAGGCGGCGCATATCAGCGCAACTTCTTGATGCGTTCGCTGGGGCTGATCACGTCAGTCAGGCGGATGCCGAACTTTTCGTTGACCACCACCACTTCGCCATGGGCGATCAGCGTGCCATTGACCAACACGTCCAGCGGCTCACCGGCCAGGCGATCCAGCTCGATCACCGAGCCCTGGTTGAGTTGCAGCAGGTTGCGGATATTGATTTCGGTGCTGCCCACTTCCATGGAGATCGACACCGGAATGTCGAGGATCACGTCCAGGTTGGGGCCGTCCAGCGTCACCGGCTCGTTGTTGCGGGGCACGCTGCCAAACTCTTCCATGGGCACGCGATTACCGGCGGGCGCCGTGGCCGCGTCGGCCGCCAGCAGTGCGTCGATGTCGTCCTGGCCGGCATTGCCGGTTTCTTCCAGCGCAGCCGCCCACTCGTCAGCCAGGGCCTGGTCTTCGGCGGAAGTGTTTTCGTGTTCGGTAGCCATTACATGTCCTCGGCGGAGCAAACTTTATAAAGGGGGTTGGATCAGCGGCGGTTGACCGGCTCGATCACCTGCAACGCCAGGTTGCCTTTGTGCGAACCCAGCTTGACCTTGAACGAGGGCACGCCGTTGGCGCGCATGATCAACTCGTCCGGCAACTCGACGGGAATCACATCCCCCGGCTGCATGTGCAAAATATCCCGCAGGCGCAACTGGCGCCGGGCCACGGTGGCGCTCAGTGGCACGTCGACGTCCAGCAGGTCTTCGCGCAGGGCCTTGACCCAGCGTTCGTCCTGGTCGTCGAGGTCGGACTGGAAGCCCGCATCGAGCATTTCGCGCACCGGCTCGATCATCGAATACGGCATGGTCACGTGCAGGTCGCCGCCGCCGCCATCGAGTTCGATGTGAAAGGTGGACACCACAATGGCTTCGCTGGGGCCCACGATGTTGGCCATGGCCGGGTTCACTTCCGAGTTGATGTACTCGAAATTGACTTCCATGATGGCCTGCCAGGCTTCCTTCAAATCGACGAAGGCCTGCTCCAGCACCATGCGCACCACCCGCAGTTCGGTGGGGGTGAACTCGCGGCCTTCGATCTTGGCGTGACGGCCGTCGCCACCGAAGAAGTTGTCCACCAGCTTGAACACCAGCTTGGCGTCCAGGATGAACAGCGCGGTGCCGCGCAGGGGCTTGATCTTGACCAGGTTGAGGCTGGTGGGCACGTACAGCGAGTGCACGTACTCGCCGAACTTCATCACCTGCACCCCGCCCACCGCCACGTCCGCCGAGCGGCGCAGCATGTTGAACATGCTGATGCGGGTGTAGCGGGCAAAACGCTCGTTGATCATCTCCAGCGTCGGCATGCGTCCACGGACGATGCGATCCTGGCTGGTCAGGTCGTAGCTTTTGACGCTGCCGGGTTCGGCAGCCATTTCGGTCTGTACCAGACCATCGTCCACACCGTGCAACAGCGCGTCGATTTCATCCTGGGACAGCAGGTCTTGCACGGCCATGTCGTGGTCCTACTGCAGTACGTAATTAGTGAAGAGCACTTGCTCGATGACGACTTTACCGAGTTCTTTCTGGGCCACTTCCTGCACGCTGGCAGTCACTTTCTGGCGCAGCATTTCCTGGCCCACCGGGGTGGCCAGGGCGTCGAAACTTTGCCCGGAGAGCAGCATGACCAGGTTATTGCGGATCACTGGCATGTGCACCTTGAGGGCATCCATGTCGGCCTGGTTACGCGCCAGCAGCGTCATGCTCACCTGCAGGTAGCGTTGACGGCCGTTCTGGTTGAAGTTGGCGACAAAGGCCGGGAGCATCTGCTCGAAGATTGCCGGTTGCTTGACGTTGGGATTAGGCGCTGCGGCCTCCACCGGCTTGGTGCTGGCACTGTGCATGAAGTACCAGGTGGCGCCCACCGACACGCCGATCGCCAGGAACAAGCCCAGAACAATCAGCAGGATAAGCTTGAGCTTGCCCTTGCCCTTGCCTGCGGGTGCTTTTGCTGCGTCGTCGCTCTTCGCCATGCCAATAATCCGTCACTATTCTGGGTTTCATAGTTCTACGGAAAGGCAAGAGCAAGTGTTATGCCAGAGTTGTCCGCCGCGGGGCCACTCGGCTCAGCACCGGGCTGCCGTGCAGCCCGGCGGCGGGATCAGGCGTAGTAGTCGACGGCGCTGGAGCCGATAACCGTGCGCGTGACCGGGGCAGTGGCTTCGACCACTTCATTGCTGGCAACGCCAGCGTCACCGTTGTCACCCCGACCATTGCCACTGCCTACGCCACGGGCCTGGTTCTGTTGTTGCTCCTGGCCCTGCCCTTGCCAGCCACGGGACTGGTCCGACACGTTCACGTCCACCTGGCCCATACCCTGCTGGGCAAACATCTCACGCAGGCGGCCTGACTGGTTTTCCAGCGCTTCACGCACGGCGGCATGGCCGCTCATGAAGTTGACCTGGGCTTGCTGGTCCGCCGTCATGTTGACCCGGATGTCCAGGCGCCCCAGTTCCGCTGGTTGCAGCTGGATCTCGGCTGACTTGAGGTTGGCGCTGGACAGGTACATGACCCGGTTCACCACCTCGTCGGTCCAACCGCTCTGGTGCATGGCCAACGGTGCGTTGGCCACCGGCGGCAAGGCGTTGGCGGTTTTTGGCGTGGCGGCCTGGGTCAGCGCGGCCAGGCGGTTGGCGAAGTCGTCGACGCGGGTGTCGCTGCTGGCGTTTTTCAGGTCCTTGAGGCCGCCGTCGATGAGGCCGCTGAAGGCCTTGTCACCGCCGCCATCGGTGCTGTCTTTGGCGGCCTGCTGGTCGACCATAGTCGCCAACCCGTTGGCAAAACTCTGCGCGGCGGTCGGCTGGTCCTGGGCAGCGGCCGAAGTGGTTTTGGCCAGTGCCTGGCTACTGGCGGACACATGCCCGCCCTGCTCCATGGCCAGGCGCACGGCGGGCAGTTCGTCGAGCGGGTCGGCTTCAGGATCGAAGGCCGGCTTGGCGTCATCCGTCGCGGCCACGGGCGGCGCGACGACCGGAGTTGCCGGGTCGTTCTTGGCGGCCGCCGGGGCCGGCGTTTCGACGGGGGCGGCAGGCACCGGCACAGGCACCGGGGCGACCGCTGCCAGCAACGCCGGATCTACAACCGGGTCGACGGGCGGCTGTTGCGCTAGGCTCGGGTCGTCTTTGGCCGGGTCTGCCGGGGCCTCATCGCTGGCGGTGGTTTTGCCGGTGTCCGGGGTGTCGGCCTTGGCCGGTGGGTTGGCAGGCAAGGTCTTGCCGCTATCGGCAACCGCTGGGCTGCTGGCGGCAGGCTTGTCGTTATTGGCAACGGGCTTGCTGCTGGTGTCGCTGGACTTGGTCGGCGCGGATTTGGCCGGGGCGTCGCTCGTTTTGGCCGGGCTTGCCGGGGCCTGCTTGGCAAACACCTGGGCGAAGGCCGGGGCCTTGTCCCGCGGGTCCGCAACCGCTGCCGGTGGAATGGCGGCGGGGGCTTGAGGCTTGACCGCGGGGGTGGCCTGAAGGAGCGAAGTCGGGACGGTCGGCATAAATAAAAGTCTCCACTGCACAGGGGTAAAGGATGCAGTAAGAGGGGAGATAGCAAGAGTCGGGCCAGGTTTTAAATGGCCGTTCGCTCAGAGCGGGAAGCGTTGGCGTTCGTGCTCATACAAGGGCTTTACCAAGGCGAACTCGTGGTCGATCTGATCGACCAGCCCCCCCAGGTCGGCCTGTACCTGGTTGGCCGAGGTGTCTTCCAGCAACTGGCACAGGCTGGCCAGACGCACAGCCCCGAGGTTGCCGCTGCTGCCCTTGAAACTGTGGGCAATGATGCCCAGAGCCTTGGCGTCGTCGCGCGCCTTGCGCAGCGCCTCGACGCGTTTTTGCGAGTCGTCCAGAAAGGTCTCGAGCAACTTGGGGTACTCGCTCTCCATGACCTCCTGCAGCCCGTTCAGGACCTCCGGGTCCAGATGAATCTCTGCCACTTGTTCGCTCCTTGATCAAGAATCGGGCGGATTATGCCAGAGCCTTCCATGAAAACTCCACGCACACACTGCGCCCTCCGTCGGACCAGCTCACATCGCTGCTCAATTGGCGCACCAGGCTCAAGCCACGCCCGGACAAACGCTCCACGTCCAGTGGCCGCGCCAGCACCTTGTCCACATCAAAGCCTTCGCCGCTGTCTTCGACCCGCAGCGTCAGGCAACCTCCCTCGCCGTTCGGCACCACCTGCACATGCACGCGCACATAACCGCTGTCCAGCCGGGCCAGGCGTTCGTTGCGCTGGCGGTAGTACGTGGCAAAACCCTGGGCGTCGCGCTTGAGCTGTGAGTCCAGGCCCAGCACGCCGTGCTCCAGCGCGTTGGAATACAGTTCGGCCATCACGCTGTACAACGCGCCGCTTTGCTCGCGCAGCCCGTGGATTTCCAGCAGCAGTTGCAGCAGGTATGGCAATGGGTTGTAACGCTTGAGCGTTTCGGCGCGAAACTCGAAACTCACCGACCAGTCCAGCGGGCACGATTGGCCACTGCCTTCGACCAGCACCGCGTGGGAGCGCAGCGGCTGACCTTCCTGCAGGCTGATCTCGACCATGCTGATGTCATCGCGCACTTCGCCACGAAACGCCGCCAGGGCCTGTTCGATCTCTTCAAACAGGTGGTCCGGCTTGCGGTTGGCGGAAAACACCCGCTGCAAGCGTTCGGCTCCAAACAGCTGTTCGCGGGCATCGGCGGTGTCCAGCACCCCGTCCGACAACAAAAACACCCGGTCCCCCAAGGCCATCGGCCAGGTTTCGGTGCTGTCGTCAAAGGCTTCGGGCGCCAGCACGCCCAGCGGCAGGTGGCGCGACACCAGCGGCGTACGCTGCCCGGTGGCCACGTCATGCACATAACCGTCGGGCATGCCGCCGTTCCAGACCTCCACCACCCGACGCTGGGTGCTCAGGCACACCAGCGTGGCGCAGCAGAACATGTCCACCGGCAGGATGCGTTTGAGCTTGGCGTTCATCTCGCGCAGGGTGTGCGCCACGCCGTAGCCCTTGGCGGTCATGCCGTAGAACACCTCGGCCAGCGGCATGGCGCCGACCGCTGCCGGCAAACCGTGGCCGGTGAAATCGCCGAGCAGCACGTGCATGTCCCCGGACGGAGTGTAGGCAGCCAGCAACAGGTCGCCGTTGAACAACGCATACGGCGATTGCAGGTAGCGGATATTCGGCGCGGCGTTAATGCAGCCCGAATGCGCCACGCGGTCGAACACCGCCTTGGCCACGCGCTGCTCGTGCAACAGGTATTCGTTGTGCCGGGCGATCAGGTCGCGTTGGCGCAGCACAGTGGCCTGCAAGCGGCGCAGGCGGTCCATGGCGTTGATCTTGGCCGCCAGGATGATGGGGTTATAGGGTTTTGCCAGAAAATCGTCACCGCCCGCGTCCAGGCACTGGGCCAGGGCTTCGCTCTCGCGCAGGGAGGTCAGGAAAATGATCGGCACCAGCGCTTCGCCCGCCAGTTGCTTGATCTGCCGGGCCGCCTCGAAGCCGTCCAGCACCGGCATCAAGGCGTCCATCAAGACCAATTGCGGGCGCTCGCGGGCAAACACCTCCACCGCCTCGCGCCCGTTGCCCGCGGTGAGCACCTGGTGCCCTTGGCGACGCACAATGGTGGCGAGCAACAGGCGGTCGGCGGCGCTGTCTTCGGCGATCAGGACGGTCAGCGCCTCAAGGACCGGAGCCAGGGCGTTCAACTGATGTCGAAGAGTTTGTCGAAGTTGGAGATGGCGAGGATCTTGCGCACATCCGAATTGCTGTTGACCACCCGCACCTCGGACTCGTCGCCACCGGCATGGTCACGCAGCAGCAGGAGCATGCCCAGGGCGGAGCTGTCCATATAGGTGGTGTCCTTGAGGTCGACCACGTAGGTGTCGGGCACCTTGTAGAAGCGCTCATAGGAATCGCGAAAGAGCTGGTGGCTGCCGAAATCAAATCGGCCCTTGACTGCGATGGTCAACTTTTTCCCGTCCAGGGACACTTCGGATTCGACTGACATACGGCTGCTTCCTTGTCATTGGCACTGTGAGACAAGGTTTAGCAGGTGAACGGAAATGGGGCAACTCTGTGTAGGAGCAATCGCTAATACGCGGCTTGCCGAGGGAGCCGCTGAGACAGCTCATCCAGCAGCTTTTGCTCGCGCTTGTCTTCCAGCGCACGGGCTTCATCCACGTAGCGCTGCACCAGTTTGCGCAGGCCTTCGACCCGGGCGTAAGCCTGCTGCCAGCTGCCACGGGCCTTGTCGAGGTTGTTCTGGTGCCAGGCCAGGCTCTGGCGCTGTTGGCCCACGGCGGTTTCCAGCTGGTTGAGGAATATCTGGTAACTCATTAGCCACTGGCCGGACACGCCCTGGCTGCCACGGTCGATCCATTGCTGCTGGTATTCGCTGCGAAAACGCTCGAGGTCGCCCAGCTTGCTTTCGGCCAGCCGCACCTGCCCCTGGAAATGCCCCAGGCGCTGGGCAGCGGTGCGCTCGGCACTTTCGGCCATTTCCACCACCGGCGCCAGGCGCGCCGCACGACTGTTGGCCATGGCTTAACCTCCCGGCGCAGGCGCGAAGACGGACGCCAGGTGCGCCTCGCTTTCGCCCAGGCTGATGTTGTCGTGCAAGCCCTGGCGCAGGTAAGTCACCAGCTGCGGTTGCAGGGCAATCGCCAGGTCGGTTTCGCGATCGCCGCCGGGCACGTAGGCGCCCACGCTGATCAGGTCGCGGCTTTGTTGGTAGCGCGACCACAGTTGCTTGAACTGCTGGGCGCGGGTCATGTGCTCGGGGGTGACCACCGACGGCATCACCCGGCTGATGGACGCCTCGATGTCGATGGCCGGGTAGTGCCCCTCTTCGGCCAAGCGGCGCGACAGCACGATGTGCCCGTCGAGCACACCCCGCGCCGAGTCGGCGATGGGGTCCTGCTGGTCATCGCCCTCGGACAACACCGTGTAGAACGCGGTGATCGAACCACCTCCGGCCTCGGCATTACCGGCGCGCTCCACCAGCTTGGGCAGTTTGGCGAACACCGACGGCGGGTAGCCCTTGGTGGCGGGCGGCTCGCCGATGGCCAGGGCGATTTCCCGCTGGGCCTGGGCGAAACGGGTCAGGGAGTCCATCAGCAACAGGACGTTCTTGCCCTTGTCGCGAAAATATTCAGCGATGCGCGTGCAATACATGGCCGCGCGCAAGCGCATCAGCGGCGCATCGTCCGCCGGGGATGCCACCACCACCGAGCGCTTCAGGCCCTCTTCGCCGAGGATGTGCTCGATGAACTCCTTCACCTCGCGGCCCCGCTCGCCGATCAGCCCGACCACAATAATGTCCGCCTCGGTAAAGCGCGTCATCATGCCCAGCAACACCGACTTGCCCACCCCTGTACCGGCGAACAGGCCCAGGCGCTGGCCGCGGCCCACCGTCAGCAAGCCGTTGATGCTGCGGATGCCCACGTCCAGCGGCACGCTGATGGGGTCACGCTTGAGCGGGTTAATGGTGGGGCCGTCCATCGGCACCCAGTCTTCGGCTTTCATGCCGCCCTTGCCATCGAGGGCCCGGCCGGCGCCGTCGAGTACCCGGCCCAGCATGCTCATGCCCATGGGCAAGCGGCCGGTGTCGGCCAATGGCACCACGCGGGCGCCGGGGGCGATGCCGGCGATGCTGCCTACGGGCATCAAGAAGATCTTGCTGCCGGAAAAGCCCATCACTTCGGCTTCCACCTGCACCGGGTGGTAGCTGTCGTCGTTGATCACCAGGCAGCGGCTGCCCATCGCGGCGCGCAGGCCTTCGGCTTCCAGGGTGAGGCCGACCATGCGCAGCAGGCGGCCCTCCAGGATCGGCTGGCCGGGCAACTGCGCCGCCTCGGCGTAACCGCCCAGGCGCTTGGCGAAGCTGGTGCGGTCAAGGCGCATCGGGGGCGTCCAGTTCAACACTCAGGTCAGGCGCCGCCGGGTGCAGGGCCTGCTCGTGCAACTGGTCAGCGAGTTTGTCCATGATTTGGGTGATGCGCGTCTCCACCGTCGCGTCGATACGGCTGTGCTCGGTTTCGACCCGGCAACCGCCCGGCAACAGCGAAGCGTCTTCGACGATGCGCCAGGCTTCTTCGTGGCGCTCGCGCAGGGCTTTGACCTGCTCGAAATCCTGCGGGTTGATGTACAACCGTACGCTGCCCGCGCCCAGCGGCAGCAACTTGAGCGCTTCGCGCATGACGCTTTCGATGTGCGTCGAGTCGATGGCCAACTCACGCTGGATCACCTGGCGCGCGATGTGCTGCACCAGGCCGACCATGGCTTTTTCGATCTGCGAGTCCTGTTCGGCGATCGGAGTGAACAGGCTGCCCATGAGTATTTCCAGGTTTGAAAGCTTGGCACTCAAGGCCGCGTCAGCTTCCTGGCGCACTTTGAGCGTGGTGCTGTGAAACCCTTCTTTTTCGCCAATGGCAAAGCCTTCGTTGTAGGCCTCCTGGCGAATGCTTTCCAGCTCTTCGAGGGTCAGTGGCTGAACTTCATCGAGCGGCACTTCTTCCATCTCGGCCGGGGGCTCTTCCACCGGCAACGGTTCAGGCTCGGGCACGAAGGGGTCGAAGCTGGGCAACGACCACACGTCGAACCCGCCGACGTCCCGGGCGCGAATCAGATCGCTGGGCGCCTCATCTTTGTTCGACATGCGGGGCGCCTTAAATCATTTCTTCGCCGCCCTTCCCGCCGAGAACGATTTCTCCGGCTTCGGCCATACGGCGGGCAATGGTGAGGATTTCCTTTTGCGCGGTTTCCACGTCGCTGACGCGCACCGGGCCTTTGGCTTCCAAGTCGTCGCGCAGCAGTTCGGAGGCGCGCTTGGACATGTTCTTGAAGATCTTTTCCTTGACGTTGTCGTCCGACCCCTTGAGCGCCAGCACCAGCACATCGGAGGACACTTCGCGCAGCAACGCCTGGATGCCGCGGTCGTCCACGTCGGCCAGGTTGTTGAACACAAACATCAGGTCTTCGATCTGCACCGACAGGCTGTCGTCGATCTCGCGGATCGAGTCCATCAGTTGGCCTTCCACGGAGCTGTCGAGGAAGTTCATGATATCGGCCGCGCGCTTGATACCGCCCAAGGTGGTGCGCGAGGCGTTGGAGTTGCCCGAGAACTGCTTTTCCAAAATCGTGTTCAGTTCTTTGAGCGCCGCAGGCTGCACAGTGTTCAGCGACGAGACGCGCAGGATAATGTCCAGGCGCACCTTATGGTCGAAATGGCCGAGCACTTCACCAGCCTGGTCCGGGTCCAGGTAGGCCACCACGATGGCCTGGATCTGCGGGTGTTCGTAACGGATCACGTCCGCCACGGCGCGCGGCTCCATCCACTTGAGGCTGTCCAGGCCGCTGGTATTGCCGCCCAGCAGGATGCGGTCGATCAGGCCGTTGGCCTTGTCTTCGCCCAGCGCCGAGGTGAGCATCTTGCGGATATAGCTGTCGGAGCCTACGCCCAGGCTGGTCTGGTCGCCGACGATCTCGACGAATTCGCTCATCACCTGCTCGACCTGCTCGCGGTGCACATTGCGCATCTGCGCCATGGCCACGCCCACGCGCTGAACCTCTTTGGGGCCCATGTGGCGCAGCACTTGGGCGGCGTCGGTTTCACCCAGCGACAGCAGCAGCACGGCGGCTTTGTCGACCTTGGTGAGTTTGGCAACAGCGGCTCGATTATCACTCATCTGCGTTGATCCACTCTTTCACGACCTGGGCCACACGGCCCGGGTCTTCGGCCACCAGACTCTTGATTGCGTTCAACTGCGCGTCATAACCCTCGCTCGGGCTTGGCAGCAGGATGCTTTGCGGGCCGCCGAGGCTGACGCGGTCGTTGGCCAGTTCGCCGTCCAGGCCGCCCATGCCACCCAGTTCCACGTCGCCACCGGCCAGCGCCAGTTGTTTCTTGCCGCCGCCGGTGACGTTGTTGAGCACCGGGCGCAGCACGCCAAACACCAGCACCAGGATGAACAACACCCCCAGCACTTGCTTGACGATGTTCCAGAACCACGGCTGGGTGTAGAACGACGGGTCAGCAATCACTTCGCCACGCTCGGCGGAGAACGGCATGTTGATCACGCTTACGCTGTCGCCACGGCTGGCGTCAAAACCGACCGCGTCCTGCACCAGGCGAGTGAAGCGCGCCAATTCGTCGGCGCTCCACGGGGCCCGGGTGGTTTCACCGTTGGCTGGGTTGACCTTGACCTGATCGTCCACCACCACCGACACCGACAGGCGGTTGATGCGACCTTGCTGCTGTTTGGTATGGCTGATGGAGCGGTCCAGCTCAAAGTTCTTGGTGGACTGGTTACGTTTGTCCGACGGGTACGGCGCGAGCATCGGCTGGCCGGTGGCCGGGTCCATGATCTGCTGGCCGTTGGCGTCCAGCAGCGGCTGGCCCGGCTGGACCGCACCGGCCGCAGCGGCGCTGCCACCCGTGGTTTGCGGGGCCGAAGCGGGGGCCGGCGGCTGGTTGCTCAGGGCGCCCGGCACGCCTTGCGGGCCGTTGCTGGCGGTGCGTTGTTCGGTGGTCGACTGCTCGCTGCGCAAGGCCGGCTGGTCGGGGTTGAACTGCTCGGAGGTGGACTCGACGGCGCTGAAGTCCACGTCGGCGGACACTTCAGCCTTGTAGCGGTCGTTACCCAGTACCGGTTGCAGGATGTTGTGCACACGCTGGGTGAGCATGCTTTCCATGCGGCGGCTGTAGTCAAACTGCTTGCCGGCCATGCTCAGCGCGGAGTTTTCGCCCTGGTCGGAGAGCAGGTTGCCCTTTTGGTCGACCACGGTGATTTGCGACTTGTTCAATTCGGGAACGCTGGTGGCCACCAGGTTGACGATCGCCAGTACCTGGCCGGGCTCCAGGGAGCGGCCTGCGTAGAGTTCAACCAATACCGACGCGCTGGGCTTGCGCTCGTCGCGCACAAAGACCGAGCTTTTCGGGATAGCCAGGTGCACGCGGGCGCCCTTGACGTTGTTCAGGCTGGAGATGGTGCGCGCCAGCTCGCCTTCCAGGCCGCGACGGTAGCGCGTGGCTTCCATGAACTGGCTGGTGCCCAGGCCCTGGTCCTTGTCGAGAATCTCAAAACCCACGTTGCCGTCGGACGGCGTCACACCGGCGGCGGCCAGCTTCATGCGCGCACGGGCCACGTCATCGGCCTTGACCAGCAGGGCACCGGAATTGGGTTCGACGGTGTAGGGGATGTCGGCAGCGGCCAGGGTTTCCATGATCTGCTTGGCATCCATCCCCGACAGGCTGCCGTACAGCGGCCGGTAATCGGGTTGCTGCGACCACAACACCACGGCAAAACCAATCGCCACGCTGGCTGCCAGGCCGACCAACAGGCCCACCTGACGCAGCATGGTCATCTCGGACAGGTTTTCCAGGAACGACAGGCCAAACAACGGCGGCTTGGCGCCGGCCTTGGCGGGTGCGTTCTCTACCACTGCTTCTGCCATGACTTAAATCTCGTCCTTAAACCGGCATCTGCATGATGTCTTGATAGGCCTGAACCAGCTTGTTACGCACCTGGGTCAAGGCCTGAAAGGAAACACTGGCTTTTTGCGACGCGATCATCACGTCGGTCAGGTCGACGCCGCTCTTGCCGATCTCGAAGGCGTTGGCCAACTGCCCGGACGCCTGCTGGGTATCGCTGACTTTATTGATGGCCTGGCCAAGCATGTCGGCAAAGCTGCTCTGGCCCAGTTCCGGTGCCGGGGCGACGGATTTCGGCTGTGCCATGGCGTCCATTTGCATGGACCGCATATCCAACATCAACCGATTGAACTCAACACCTTGGCTCATGACCTTCTCTCTCCGACGACCCGCAATTTTTTGACACTACCCAGCGGTTAGTGAGGGTGGTAGCAACAAGGGTGCCAGCTCCGTGGCTATCCGTAAGAAAAGGCGACAAAACCTGTCGCCTAAGTATTTGTTACGTGGCGAAAAGATACGCTTCCACGTCCATCCCGGCATCGCGCATCTGTGCCAGCTTGTAGCGCAGGGTGCGCGGGCTGATACCCAGGCGCTCGGCGGCCTCTTTGCGGCGACCACGTTCGGCGCGCAGGGTGTCGATGATCATCTGGAATTCGCGCCGGCGCAGGTCATCGCCCAGGCCGCCCGCGGGCTCAGCGCAGGCCGTGTCCACCGGCGCCACCACCGCCAGGCTCGGCAAGGGTGCACTGGCGCCGCCGGTGGCCAGGCAAAAGTCCTGCGGCTGGATCAAACCGCCCTGCTGCAGGATCAGCGCCCGCTGAATCGCGTTGTCCAGTTCGCGCACGTTGCCCGGCCACGGGTAGCCGATCAGGCAGGCCTGCGCCTCGGCCGACAGGCGCGCCTGGGCGTGCTTCATTTTTTTGACGTGCTTGCCCAGCAGGCGCTCGGCCAGCGGGACGATGTCTGCCGGGCGCTCGCGCAACGGGCGCCAGGCCAACGGGAACACCGAGAGCCGGTAGAACAAGTCTTCGCGAAAACGCCCTGCCGCCACTTCACCCGCCAGGTCGCGGTTGGTGGTGGCGACCACGCGAATATCCAGCTGGATCGGTTTGCGCGCCCCTACCCGCTCCACTTCGCGCTCCTGCAACACGCGCAGCAACTTGGCTTGCAGGCCCAGGGGCATTTCGGAGATTTCGTCGAGCAGGATCGTGCCGCCGTCGGCCTGTTCAAACTTGCCCGGCTGGGCGGCAATGGCGCCGGTGAACGAGCCTTTTTCGTGGCCGAACAGGGTGGCTTCCAGCATGTTGTCGGGGATGGCCGCGCAGTTGATCGCAATAAACGGCCGGCTCGCCCGCCCGGAGTGCTGATGGATAAACCGTGCCAGCACTTCCTTGCCGGTGCCGGACTCGCCCGAGATCAACACGGTGGAATCGCTGCGGGCCACGCGGGCGGCCAGCTCCAGCAGCTGCGCACTGGCCGGTTCGACGGCGATCGGGCCTTCGCCATCGGCGGTGCTCAAGGTGCCGAGCGCGTGGCGCGCCACCAGGTCGAGCAGGGCCTTGGGCTCGAAGGGTTTGACCAAATAGTCGGCCGCGCCCTGGCGCATGGCGTCCACGGCGCGGTCGACGGCGCCGTGGGCGGTCATCAGCAGCACCGGCAATTGCGGTTGGCGGGCGCGCAGCAAACCGAGCAACTGATGGCCGTCCATGCCGGGCATGTTGACGTCGCTGACCACCAGGCCAAAGGCTTCCTGCTCGACCGCTTCCAGGGCCTCTTCGGCAGAGCCGACGGCGCGATGGTCATGGCCCGCCAACAGCAGCGTGTCTGCCAGGGCCTCGCGCAGGGCGCGGTCGTCTTCCACCAATAACACCTTGATCGCCATGACTGTCACTCCGTGCCGGCAAACAGCGGCAGCGTCATCAAGGCGCAGGTGCCGCGCCCCACCCGGGACTGCAATTGCAACTCGCCCTGATGCGCGCGGGCCACGGCCTTGACCACGGTCAGGCCCAGGCCGGTGCCATTGGTTTTAGTGGTAAAAAACGGCTCGCCCAAACGCGCCAATACGCCAGGCTCAATGCCATTGCCACGGTCGCTGATGCACAGGCGCAGCGTGTTGTCGCGGCTGTACAGGTGCACCTTGAGCTGCGCACCGGGGCCGCTGGCCTGGGTGGCGTTTTCGATAAGGTTGAGCAAGGCGCCGACCAGGGTGTCGCGGTTGCACAGCAACTCGCCTGCATGGCTGTCGCACTGCCAGCGCACCGAGGCGTCCTGAATGTGGGTGGCAGCGGCGCCTTGCAGGGCCTGCATTAACGCGGCCGGGGTGACGCGGTCGGTCAGCGGCAACTCGCCGCGGGCAAAGACCAGCATGTCGCGCACCTGATGCTCCAGTTCGTGCAGACGCTCCTTGAGGCGCCCGGCAAACCGTTGGTGGGTGGCGGCAGGCAACTGCTCGTCAGTCAAATGACTGGCGTAGATCAGTGCGGCAGACAACGGGGTGCGAATCTGATGCGCCAGCGAAGCGACCATTTTTCCCAAGGACGACAGGCGCTCGTGGCGCGCCAACTGGTCCTGCAAGTGACGGGTTTCAGTCAGGTCGTTGAGCAATACCAACTGGCCGGGCTCGGCGTCCAGGGAACGGGTGGCAATCGACAGGCGGCGCCCGTTCTTCAGCGAAACTTCATGGCCGTCGTCTTCACGCGGCGCAAAGCAGCGCGTGATGACCTCGCGCCACAGCTCGCCGTCCAGCGGCAGGCCGAGCATGTCGCGGGCGGCGGGGTTGGCCTCACGCACACGGCCCTGGTCGTCGATGACGATAACGCCACCGGGCAACAGGTCGAGGAGGTTTTGCAGGCGGTTGGCCAGGCGTTCCTTTTCAGCCAACTCGGCCATGCGCTGGGCGCTGACCACCGCCAATTCGCCCTTGAGCTCGGAAACCCGGGCTTCCAGCAGGCTGTAGGAGTCGGTCAACTGGCTGGACATCTGGTTGAACAGCGCGAACGCCTGCTCAAGCCCATGACGGCTGATCTGCTCTACGGAAGGCGTTACCCCTGGCGTACCAGGGACCGAAGATAGTTGGGCGGCGTGGGGCATCATGCGCTCTCGCTTGGCTGACCGTCAGTTAAACGGTGCGTTACGAGGGCTAAAGCAATACCCGTGCCCAAATAAAAAGCGCTGATAAATCAGCGCTTTGAAAAACAGGCGTCAATCATCCGCCTGTTCATCACCTTCACGACGGCTCATGCCGTACTTGCGCATTTTTTCCACCAGGGTGGTGCGGCGGATGCGCAGGCGTTCGGCGGCCCGGGCGACGATGCCGTTGGCGTCGTCGAGGGCTTGCTGGATCAGGCCTTGCTCCAGGCTACCGAGGTAGTCTTTGAGGTCCAGGCCTTCGGGCGGCAGCATGGCGGTGGCGCTGAAGTCGGGCGTGTGCCCATTGATGGCCACCCGTTCTTCAAGGTCGGTACGCAGGCTATCGACCACCAACTGCTCGTCTTCGTCATCGACGTAGCGGAATTTTTTCGGCAACTCGGCCACGCCGATCACGCCGTAGGGGTGCATGATCGCCATGCGCTCCACCAGGTTGGCCAGCTCGCGCACGTTGCCCGGCCATGCGTGACGGCACAAGGACATGATCGCCGCCGAGTTGAAACGAATCGAGCCGCGCTTTTCGTGTTCCATGCGCGAAATCAATTCGTTCATCAGCAGCGGGATGTCTTCGACCCGCTCGCGCAGGGGCGCCATCTCGATGGGGAATACGTTGAGGCGGTAGTACAAGTCTTCACGGAAGCTACCCACCTCGATCATGCTTTCGAGGTTTTTGTGGGTGGCCGCGATGATACGCACGTCGATGCTTTGGGTTTTGTTGCTGCCCACGCGCTCGAACGTGCGCTCCTGCAAGACGCGCAGCAGCTTGACCTGCATCGGCAGCGGCATGTCGCCGATCTCGTCCAGGAACAAGGTGCCGCCGTTGGCCAGCTCGAAACGCCCGGCACGGCTGGTGATCGCCCCGGTGAAGGCGCCCTTTTCGTGGCCGAACAGTTCGCTTTCCAGCAGTTCTGCCGGAATCGCCCCACAGTTGACCGGCACAAACGGTCCGTCGCGGCGCTTGGAGTGGTAATGCAGGTTACGCGCGACCACCTCTTTGCCGGTGCCCGATTCGCCGAGGATCAGCACGCTGGCGTCAGTGTCGGCCACTTGCTGCATCATCTGGCGCACATGCTGGATGGCGCGGCTGGTGCCGACGAGGCTGCGGAACAGGTTGGGTTCGCGATGACGGCCACGCTCGCGGGCCTGGTCGTACATCTCGCGGTACACCTGGGCACGGTGCAGGGAATCGAGGAGCTTGCTGTAGCTGGGCGGCATTTCCAGGGTGGACAACACACGGCGGCGCTGGTCTTCCGGCAAGTCGACGGAAGAAATTTCACCCATCAGCAACACGGGAAGGAACTCATCCCAGGTCGAGAGTGTCTTTAACAGGCCCAGCAATGTCCCAGGAGCGTTTACCGTCCCGATCAGCACACAAATGACTTCACGGCTCGACGACAAAGAGCTAACCGCCTGCTGCCAATCATGGCTAGCGCAGGGTAAATTTTCTTCGCCAAGAAAATTCAGAATCACCGCCAGATCGCGGCGGCGGACGCTATCGTCATCGACCAGCAGAATTTTGGTTTCACGCCACATGCAATAGCAACTTCCCTAGTTAACTCAATGCCCTGGAGTCGAGGGCAATCTAGATAGCTGTAGGCATTTTCTGCTTTGGAGCCATCTGACTTCTGAAAACAGCACTAGTTAAGTCAAAAAAACGTGCGCAGTCAAATTTATGACGCGACGCCTGGATTAACTGGTCCGGTTCAGCCGAACAGATGGTAAACCTTTGACGCATTTTTAGCTTGGTTGAACTGCGACATTTCTTCGAAGATTGCTTGGCGCTCCCCCATGGTTGCCTCGAGCAACCGCTGATAGACCGACAACAGGTCTTCCAGCTTTTCCCGAATCACCGCCTCGTCCGCCGCCTCTTCGTTGAGCGCCGCATCGATCACGGCCCGGCACCCCAGGTCCAGCTCACCGATCGCATCCCAGTTGCGCTCTGCCAGCGCATCCACCAAGGCTTCGCGCGTCTCGTCTATTTTTTGCACTGCGTGACTCATGACTTCGTCCTCAGGCCCACCGGCCTACTGTGCCGCGATACCGTCCCAGCCTTCCTTGAGGGTAATCATCAGACCTGCGACCTCATCGATCATCACAGCGTCGTTCTGACGATTGGCTTCCAACAAGCGCATGCTCATGAAGGCGTACAGGTTGTCCAACTGCTGGAGCGCCAACGGGTCTTCGGTTTTTTCCGGGTTGAGGCCGTCACGCAGGCCGACGATGATGTCGACCGCCTTCCCCAGCATCAACCCCTTGTGCGCAACGTCACCCCGAGCCATGGCCCCTTTCGCCTGAGCCATGCGATCCAGCGCGCCTTCCATCAACAACTGCACCAAACGGTGCGGGCTGGCTTCGGAGATCTGGGCGTGGGTGTTGACCTTCTGGTATTGGCGAAGGGCTCTCATGGGATTCATGTTTCTACCTCGTGACAGGCGACGACTAAAAAAGGGTGGGCGCTGATTATTATGTCGACGGTGTTACCAAAAACTTTAGCCGGTGTTGCGTTCGAAAAAAGCAAGGCGCCGCATTGCGGCGCCCGGCAGTTTATCCGCTCGTCAATCAGTTGGACTTCGGATTGTTCAGCGCGTTGAGCGTGGTCATGACGCTGTCGCCCGAGGCCTTGAGCTGGGCAACCAGGGAGTCCATCGCGTTGTATTTCAGCGTCAGGGAGGCCGTCAACGCAGCCGAGCGCGTATCCAGAGCGCTCTGCTGATTAGTCAGGTCCTTGAGGTTGTCTTGCAGGGTCTGCGACTTGCTGGCAAAAACGCCGGTTTTGCTCAACGCATAGTTGGCTGTCGCATTTGTCAGCCCTGCCAACAGGCCATTGGCGCCAGTGAAAATGCTGTTGATGTCGGAGCCGTTAGTGAGTGCCGCCTTGTCAAACGCCGCATCATTGACACTCAGCGTGCCCGCTGTCTGGTCGGTTGTAACACCAAACTGCGCCAGGGATTTGAACGCGCCGGTGCCGCTCACCGAGTTCAATACGTTGCGAATCGACGACATCATGGTGCGCACCGAGGCATCACCTGTCAGCGCAGATGACGAAACACTACCATCGGGATTAGGGGTGACCTGAGTCTCGGCATTGACAGCCTTGACCAGCGCACTATAGGTGTCGGTAAAACCCTTGACCGCTGACTTGAGGGTGGCGCTGTTCGCAGCAACCTTGATCGTCGCAGGACTATCAGTTGCGGCCGTAACACCCGTCAAGCTAATGCTTACACCACTGATTGCGTTGGCGAGCGTGTTACTCGTGGACGTTTGAGGGCTGCCATCAAGAATATACTCGGCGTTTTGCGGAGGCTGGTCCACGACCGTCGCACCCGCTTCCAGGCCCGAATTACCCTTGAAGGTTATATCGGTACCCTTACCGGTGGTCGAAGAGGTCACGACCAAACGGGAGCCGTTGGAGTCAGTCTGAATGTTGGCACTCAGCCCCGCATTGCCGTACTGAGAATTGATCGAGTCACGCACCTGCTGCAAGGTCGCCCCTGGCGGCACGCTGACGCTGTAATCCTTGCCCGATTGAGACATGGTAAACACGGTCGCCGAAGCCGTGTTATTGATAACGGCCCCTGCCCCCCCCTGAATCGTTGCCGTGGAGACTTTTGACGCCGTGGCCAACTTTTGTACGCTCAGCGTAAAGTTGCCGGCGGCAGCGCCAGGGCCCAAGGTGACCGTTGCCAATTTGTCGTTGGAAATCGTCGAACTCAAACCGCTGAAATTGACGGTTTTGGTCATGTTGTCCAACGCACCCCGGAAAGCGTCGAGGGCGGCCTGAATCTTGCCGATCGAAGTCAATTGCGCAGTGGATGTTTTTGTCTGGCTGTCGATCTGCGCTTGCTTCGGCGCGGTTTGCGAACCCACCAAAGACTTCACAAGACCCTGAACATCAATACCCGTACCCGGGCCGTTGACCGTTAGACCTGATACGACTGTCATCGTCTTTCTCCTAATCCGGGGCTGACTCTTTATTGACGAACAACGCTCTATGCGCTTTTCGCAACAAAGTTCATGCCAGTTTAGACCTTCGCGTCAAACAGCAAGCTGCTGGCGTCGTGAAGGCTTTGGGCGAGCTTAAGGGCCTGTTCCGAAGGAATCTGGCGAATGACCTCACCACTTTCAGTGGCGATGACCTTGACCACAACCTGGTGGGTGGTGTCATCGATGGAAAAATCAAGTTTGCGCTGGGTAGCCTGGATGAAATCGTTGATTTCCTTGACCGCTTTTTTCAGGTCCGGCTGGCCAGTTTGCTGCTTTGCGTCTGCGGTGCCAGCAGCGGCATCCACTTTGTTCTTTTGCGGGTCGGCGGTTACAGGAGCAGGTGCATTCTGTGCCGCCGTCGCAGGATAAGACAGGTTCAGATTGACGCTCATGTCCATGACAACTCTCCTCATCACACAAAAGACAAAAGGGCACGTAAACGCGCCCTTCCGTCAGTTACCAAGCGCTGATATTACTGAAGCAGCTTCAGTACAGCAGATGGCAGTTGGTTCGCCTGGGACAGGATCGCAGTCGAAGCCTGTTGCAGGGTTTGTTGCTTGGTCAGCTGAGCGGTTTCAGCGGCGAAGTCAACGTCCTGGATCACGCCACGAGCAGAAGTGGAGTTGTCCGAGATGCTCTGCAGGTTGGCGATGGTGTTGTCGAAACGGTTTTGTACAGCACCGAGGTCAGCACGCTGGGAGTCGATGGTGGACAGTGCCTGCGTCAGCACGTCAACAGCGCTCTGTGCGTTGGCAGCGGTGGTCACGTCAGTGTTGCTGACAACAACTTTAGCCGAGTTGACAGCGGTAGCACCTGCTGCGCCGAACACACCAGTAATGCCGCCGCCAGCCAGCGAGTAGCTGGAGCTAGAGTTCAACGAAACCTGGCCAGTAGCAACCAGGTTTGCAGCAGTCAGGGTTGCGGCGGTGCCGAACTGACCGTTGCCGCCTTTGGTTTGAACACCGATGGTCTGGCCGCCAGCGTCAGCACCGGAGAAGGTGAAGTTCTCACCCGAGTCGGATTTGATCGACAGAGAGCCGGTCGACTGGTCGAAGTTAACGCTGATGCCCAGTTTGGCAGCGTTGGAGTTCAGTTGGTCAGCCAGGTCAGAAGCTTTGGTGATACCGGTGAAGTTAACCGAAGCGCCGCCTACGGCCAGAGTGAAGCTACCACTTGGGTTAGCGGCAGCGAAAGCTGGAACAGTGAACTTGGCTTCGTTGCTGGCAGAGGCCTGCAGGCCGCCGACTGCGCCGTTCAGTTGGGCAGCGATATCCTTGGCCGAAGCGCCTTGGGCAATGGTCAGTGCAGCAGAAGTCTGGCCGCCACCGGTAACAGTGATGGTGCCGCCTGCAACGCCGTTAGCGCTTGGGGTCTGGGCACTGGACAGCAGCTGCTGCGAACCAATGTTGTTAGCTGCTACGTTGCCCAGGCTCATGTTGATGGTCTGGTTGGCGTTGGCGCCCACTTGGAAAGCGGTAGTCCCGAAAGAACCGTCCAGCAGGTTACGACCACCGAAAGTGGTGGTGGACGCGATACGGGTCAATTCAGAAGTCAGAGCCGCGTACTGAGCCTGGTTCGACTTACGGTCGTCAGCGCTGAGGGAGCCGTTAGCGGACGACAGAGCCAGGGAACGCATGGTCTGCAGGATGTTGGTGGATTGCTGCATCGCGCCTTCAGCCGTTTGCGCGATGGAGTTACCGTCACCGGCGTTCTTGATGGCAACGCCCAGGCCGTTGATTTGGCTGGTCAGACGACCGGCGATTTGCAGGCCGGCCGCATCGTCTTTGGCGCTGTTGATACGCAGGCCGGAGGACAGACGCTGCATGGAGGTTTGCAGGGCGCTGGAAGCCTTGTTCAAGTTGTTCTGAACGGTCAACGACGCAAGGTTGGTGTTTACTGTTAAAGCCATGACGAAATCCTCGTGGGTGGTGTACAGCGGCTTCCGGCCCTGGCAACCGCCGGGTGTGGCCTAGAGAACCTTCGTAATAGTTATCGTCGTGAAAGCAGGTTGCTTGAGGGTTTTTTTTAATTTTTTTACTGGCACCGCGCCACTCTTTGCAATTCAAGCGCTTACAACTGCCCACTGCCCCGTCTTTACTGGGTTTTCTGGCGCCAAATAAAAAACGCCGGGAGTCGTGCGACCGCCGGCGTTTTTGAGTCGACCTATTAAAAGGTCAGGGCCGATAGAGAATCGCCGACCCCCAGGACAGGCCCACGCCAAACCCACTGATTGCCACGCGCTTCCAGGTCGAGTCCAGCATGTGTTTTTCCAGCAGCAAGGGAATGCTCGACGACACGGTATTACCGGTCTCGACCATGTCCTTGACGAACTTCTCCACCGGCGCTTCTTCAAAGCGGCGCGCCACGGCGTCGACAATCGCCGCACTGCCCTGGTGAATGCAAAATGCGTCGATGTCGTCTGCTTTCAACTCAGACTCATTGAGTAACTCATGCAAATGCGCCGGCACCTTGAGCAAGGCGAAGTTGAAGACCTGGCGCCCGTTCATGAAAAACACACCGTCGGTGACCTTCAAGTGCGGCGCCCCGGAACCGTCGGTGCCGAACTTGGACTTGCCGAGTACCCAGGGCGCGTCTTCGCCCATCCAGGTGGCCGTGGCAGCATCGCCAAACAGCATGGTGGTGTTGCGGTCTTCCGGGTCAACGATCTTGGAGTACGGGTCAGCCGTGATCAGCAGGCCGTTTTTCAGGCCCGCGGCTTCCATGAAGCCTTTCATCGCGTAGATGCCGTAGACGTAACCGGAGCAGCCCAGCGAAATATCGAAGGCGGCGACATGCGTCGGCAGGCCCAGCTTGTCCTGCACGATGGCGGCGGTATGGGGCAGGCCCTCTTCGTCACCGTTCTGGGTGACCACAATCAGCGCATCGATGGATTCGCGCTTCAAATCCGGGTTGCTTGCAAACAAGGCATTGACCGCCTCGACACACAGGTCGGAGGTTTCCTGCGCGGCGTCCTTGCGCGGCAGGAACGCCGAGCCGATCTTGCCAATGATGAACTCTTCATCCTTGGCAAACTTGGCGCCCTGGGCGTAGTTATCAACCCCGTCTGCCGGCACGTAACTGGCGATGCTTTTTATGCCAATCATTCTGGCTTCCCAATACGAAATAGCTGGAGAACACCCCTCGATCTACATCGGGGATGCTGACAATAAAGGGGGGGTAACCCCGCAAAAACCCGCCGAAAACCGCCACGCTTGCCTGCCCGACTGCGGAGCGGGCAGGCCTTGTGACGATTCGACCTTTTCACACGATACAGTGAAGATGCGCTTTATGACTCACAGGTCACTCATTTTTCTGCGCTTTGTGCAAAACACAGGGACATTGCCCTGTCATAAACGCCAACGGCCCAGCCTGTTTCCAGGTTGGGCCGTTGGTGTATTGCGCAACGATTACAAGCGGCTGAACAGGTTCAACTGGGAGATTTTCACAAAGGCCAACTGCGACGCCTGCAGCATGGTCTGCTGCAATTGCAGGTTGATCGCGGCCTGCCCCACGTCGACGTTGGCCAGTGAAGACATGGTCGACTCGTTGGCCGTCCCCAGGCTGGTGTTCTCCTGCGTTTGAAGATCCAGCGCATTCTGGCGCGCGCCAATGGAGCCACGGACCTGATCGATCTGCGCGCTGGCATTGCTCAGGTTGCCGATGGTCTTGGCCATCACGTCCTTGAGGTTATTCTGCGCAACCAGGTTACCGTCCGCCGGAGTCTCCAGGGCTTTGCGCAACTGGCTGAGGGTGTCCAGCGCGTTTTCGTTTTTGTTGCTCACGGCGCTGATCGCAAACTGGTCGCCCGCCCCCGGCGTGCCGCCGATGTTAAAGGTCACACCGGCCGTGGTGATCGAGGTTGCGCCTGGCGCCATGGTCCCGGTCGCGATGCTCTTGCTGTTCGGGCTGTAAGGCTGCGCGTACACCTCATACGTGGTGCCGCTGCTGAACTTGATCACCGCACCGGTGTTGGGGAACGTGCTGGCATACGCCGCCTGATCGGTCACTTGGCCGCCGGTCACTTGCGCAGTGGACGGGTTGCCTGGCGAACGTGAAGCACTGAAGGTGTCGGGCTTGGATTGCAGGGTGAAGGCCTTGCCAGCCACCAGTGCATCCGACGCCGCGCCCGGCGCGACATCCGCGCCCAGGTTGAGGCTGATATCAAACTTCACGCCCCGCAGGTTGACGCTCGAACCGCCCTCTTTGGTCGCATCAAACGTACCGTTGCCGGTGATCTCGGACGTGATGTCGTTGCCGTTCTTGTCGGTCACGGTGTACTGGGTGCTGCTGCTGAACGTCAGCGTGTAGGGCTCGCCGCCAGAAAAGCTCTTGGTGTAGTCGTTGCCGGACGTCAACGTGCCCGCCGAGATTGCCACCTTGCCGTCATTGACCGAAGGCGGCAACAACGTGGTCTGGGTGCGGCCAGTATTTGCCGAGCTTTCCATGAGCGTCTTGCCGGTATCACCGGCCGACATCGACAGGCCGTTCGAGATCTGCAAATTCAGCGCCGTATCGTCACCTTGATAGGTGTAGGTGCCATCGTTGTTGCGCACATACGGCTGAATATTGGTTTTGGACCCGGAAAACATGTAGTTGCCGTTGGCATCCTTGGAGTTGAGCAACCCCAACACCTGGTCTTCAAGGGCACTGACTTCACTGGCGATCGACTTGCGGTCGTTATCGCTCAGCGAAAGGTTACCGGCCCGCAGTGCCAGTTCGCTGCCGCGCTGCAGGGCGGTGTTGATGCTGGTCAACACGCTTTCCTCGTTGGTCAGCGAGTTTTGCAGGCTGTTGATGTTGCCGTTGAACTGGCCAAGCATGTCTTTTTGCTGCTGCAATTGCAGCAAGCGCGCTGCCGCCACCGGGTCATCCGAAGCGGTCTGTACGCGCACGCCGCTGCTCGCCTGGTCCTGGGCTTTCACCACACCGGCGTAGTTGTCGGAATACTTGCTGGCGCTGATGTCGAAGTACTGCGCAGTAGAAATTCGCATCGTCCCAGGCTCCTTTAAAGGGCGTTAATCAATGTGCTGAAGGTTTCTTGCGCAGCCTTGATGATCTGCGAAGACGCGGTGTAGTACTGCTGGAACTTGATCATGTCGCCAGCCTCTTCATCCAGGTTGACCTGGGACACCGAGTTGCTGGCCGCCTTATTGGCCGCCAAGAGCGCGCCCGTCGCGGTGGTGTCGGTCGCCGCCTGCGCGGCCTTGGAGCCCACTTGCGACACCAGCTTGCCGTTGGCACCGACCAGACTCACGCCCGCGTTGCCGTCGCTGACGCCCACGGTGGCTTTGGTTTGCAAGTTCAGCAGTTGCTGGGCATTCCGGTTGTCCGAGGTGCCCGAGGCGTTGAATGAAAAGGTGGTGCTGTCGCCATTGGCCGGCGAGCCGCCGACGGTGGTGTCAAAACTGAAGCTCTTGCCCGGGATCGGCGCGCCGCTGGCATCGCGCATCGGTACGTTGATGCTGATCTTGTTGCCCTGGCCCGGAATAATCGTGCCCGTGCCGATCGAATTACCCTGCGCATCGGTGACCGTGTATGCCTGGGTGCCGTCAGCCGCCGGGCTGCCAAACACCATTTTGACCGGCATGGAGTTTTCGATGCCCGCCCGCAGTTGAGCGGTGTCCGCGCCGCCGTGAATATCCAGCGGGTTCGTCAACTGCGGCGGCGTGAAGGTGCCAGTGCCGGTGTTGGTCTTGCTCGCCACACCGGCTAGCGGGCCTGCGAACGCGAGCTTGTTGACGTCCTGCAAGTCAACGCCAATACCGGTGGCGCCGTTAGCGGTCGGGCTCACCTTGAAACTGTCACCGGCCGCCATTGGCCCCCGACCATCCAAGGCCAGGGTGAAACCGTCAATGACCGGTGGCGGCGTGGTATTGGTGTCGAACGAGCCCATGGACTTGCCGTCCGAACGCGTCACGTTGTACTGGTTGCCACTGGTGAAGGTGACCTTGTAGTCATAGGTCGTCAGCTTGCTGCTGTCTTTGATCGACACGTTCAGGTTGCCGGAACCTGCGCTGTTGCTCGCCGCGCCCTGGCTGCGCTGGGCAATCGCCGCGGCACTGTTGATGTCACTGAACAGCGAGGAGCCAAACTCGCCATTGCGGTCCAGGCCCTGGCCCAACTGGTTATTGATCGTGTCGGCGGTAACGATTGCGATCCGCCCCAAATCGTTGATGGCCGGCATCAGCACGTCACTGCGATAACGCAGCAGGCCGCCGATGCTGCCGCCACTCACCACATTGCCCAAATCCATCGTGGTATCGCCCACGGTGAGCTGGATGGTGTACTGGCTGTTGTCGGTTTTGCTCGGCACGGCCGTGATGTTATTGGACGTGCCGCCCTCGACCAGCGACTGCCCAGAACCGGTCGTCACGCTGAACTGGCCGTTCTTTTCGGTGGCGGTCACGCCAATCAATTCATTGAGCGAACGCACGGCTTCATCACGCGAGTCGAGCAGGTTGGCCGGTGCACTGTTCGCACCGCCTTGGGCCTGGGCGATCTGCTTGTTGAGCGATGCAATCGAGGCGGTCAGTTTATTGACCTGATCGCTCATGGTGCCCAACTGATCGTTGATCGACTGTTTCTGCTGGTTCAACTGACCCGAGATGGCGTTGAAGCGGTTGCTCAGCGTCTGCGCGCTGGTGAGCAGCAACTGGCGCGAGGATACGTCACTGGGGTTCGCCGATGCGGTCTGCGCCGCCGAAAAAAACGCACTGAGCACCGAGGACATGCCAGTGTTGGAGTCCGACAAGGTCTTGTCGATAGCACTGGCCTGCCCCAAATACGCATTGGCGTCGCTGTCCAGCGCCGTACTGTTCTGGTAAGCCTGGGTGAGGAACTGGTTATACACCCGGCGCACGTCCGCCAGGGTGGTGCCGCTACCGATGAAAACACCGCCGTACTGGTTCGACGCATTCGCGGTCTGAGCGCTCTGCTGGCGTGAATACCCCGGGGTATTCACGTTGGCAATGTTGTTACTCAGGACCGACAACGACCCCTGGGACGCATTGAGCCCCGACATCCCGATATTGAGCAAACTCATGATTCAGACCTTATAAATGAGTGGAAGCGCCCGCGGCCGCGTAGTTCTGGTAGCCGGTCATCGTTTTGGCAATCTGCGAAATCTTGCTGGCGTAATCCGGATCGGTTGCATAACCCGCTTTTTGCAACTCGCGTACAAACTGTTCCGGGTTGTCGGCAGACTTCAGTACATCTTGATACCTGTCATTGCTCTGCAGCAGCGTTACCAGGTCGTGGAAGCTGTCCTGGTAAGAGTTGTAGGAACGGAACTGCGCCGTCTCCTTGACCATCTCGCCGTTGCGAAACTCGCTGGTGATCGCCCGGGCCTGGTCGCCCTGCCAGCTTTGGCCGGCCTTGATGCCGAACAGGTTGTGGCTGCTGGTGCCGTCCTGGGCACGCATCACCGATTTGCCCCAGCCGGTTTCCAGCGCGGCCTGGGCCACCAGGTAGCGCGGGTCGACACCGATACGCGCGGCGGCCTGCTTGGCCATCGGCAACATGGTGGCGACAAATTCATCCTGCGAGCTGAACGCCTTTTTCGCGGGGGCCAAGGGCGGCTGGGCCACGGCGCGGCCGTAGACCTGCATCCGGCCGCTCGGCAGCGCCAGGTTGCGGGCACCACTGTTGACCACGTTGTCGGCCGCAGCGCTGTTACGCGGCGGCACGGCGTTTGCGGTGCCCTTGGCATCGGCACTCGGCACAAGGCCTGCCAGCAGGCGATCGCTCAAGCGGCTCGGCAGCGAAATACGGCGCTGGTTCATCAGCTCCATATCATTGGTGTGCGTGACGGTTCTGTCGGGCTCTGGCACACGAAACGCCCACAGCGGGCGCTGGCCATTGGAGCGGCGCAGCGACCCGTCTGCCGGGGTGCCCGCGACAATTTCGGTCGGTACATCGACTTTTTTCGGCGCGCCCGCCGCGTCCGGACCTTGCAGGGTCGAGGCCTGCGCCGCCCCCGGCTTGTCCTTTTGCATCTGGCGCATCAGCACATCGGCCAAGCCGATACCCCCGCCCTGGCGAGACATCGAAACTGACAGTTGCTGGTCGTACATTTCCTGATACTGCTTGGCCGCCGGGGTGTTCAGCGGGTTGTCCTTGCCCAGGGCCTCAGTGGCCGAGCGCGCCGACTTGAGCATTTCACTCAAAAACAGCGACTCGAATTCCTGCGCCACCTTGCGCAGGTTGGCGTCACTGTTCTTATCGCCGACCTTGAGCTGGTTGAGCCGGTTCAGGTCCGAGTAGGACCCGGAATCGGCCGTGCTCACCAGGCCGCTTTTGCGCATGTCCATGGCCATGGCGTCAGATCACGATCAGGTCGGCTTGCAAGGCGCCGGCCTGTTTCAGGGCTTCAAGGATCGCCATCAAGTCGCCGGGGGCTGCGCCCACCTGGTTCACCGCCCGCACAATTTCATCCAGGGTGGTGCCGGGGCCGAACTTGAACATCGGCTTGGCTTCTTGTTGGGCATTCACACGCGAGCGCGGCACCACGGCGGTCTGGCCGTTGGAGAGCGGGCCCGGCTGGCTCACGATCGGGTCTTCGGTGATGGTCACCGTCAGGCTGCCGTGGGTCACCGCCGCGGGCGACACCTTGACGTTCTGGCCGATCACGATGGTGCCGGTACGCGAGTTGATGATGACTTTGGCCACCGCCTGCCCCGGGTCTACTTCCAGGTTTTCCAGGATCGACAGGTAATCCACCCGTTGGCTCGGGTCCAGCGGCGCGGTCACACGAACCGAACCACCGTCGATGGCCTGGGCCACGCCTGGGCCGAGCATGTCGTTGATCTTGTCCACCACGCGCTTGGCGGTGGTGAAGTCGGAACGGTTGAGGTTCAGGGTCAGGCTGTTGCCCTGGTTGAAGCCGCTCGGCACGGTGCGCTCCACCGTGGCACCACCGGGAATCCGCCCGGCAGACGGCACGTTGACGGTGATCTTGGAACCGTCGCGGCCCTCGGCGTCAAACCCGCCCACCACCAGGTTGCCCTGGGCGATGGCGTAGACGTTGCCGTCGATACCTTTAAGCGGCGTCATCAGCAACGTGCCGCCACGCAGGCTTTTGGAGTTGCCCATGGACGACACGGTGATGTCGACCACCTGGCCCGGCTTGGCGAAGGGCGGCAAGTCCGCGCTGATCGACACCGCTGCCACGTTTTTGAGCTGCACGTTGCCCGACCCCGGCGGCACTTTGATGCCGAACTGCGACAACATGTTGTTGAAAGTTTGCAGGGTAAACGGGGTCTGGGTGGTCTGGTCGCCCGTGCCATTAAGCCCCACAACCAGGCCGTAGCCGATCAACTGGTTGGTACGCACCCCGGAAATGCTGGCGATGTCTTTCAACCGCTCGGCCTGGGCGCCTGCGCTCAGGGCCAGCAACAACACGGCGGCCATCAGCTGTTTAAGGTTCAAAGTAATCACCTAGAAAGGGAACAGCGGGCTAAGGAAGAAACGGTCGAACCAGCCCGGCTGGCTGGCGTCGGCAAACGAGCCCGTACCCGAATAGGTAATGCGCGCATCGGCAATACGTGTGGACGGCACGGTATTGTCAGTGGAGATGTCATCGGCGCGAACCATGCCGGCGATGCGCACCAGTTCGTCGCCGGTGTTGAGGGTCATCCACTTCTCGCCGCGCACGGCGATGATGCCGTTGGGCAACACATCGGCCACCGTCACGGTGATCGAACCGGTCAGGCTGTTGCCCTGCCCTGCCGCGCTCTTGCCGTTGGTGGCGCGGTCACCGCTGTAGCCAGCGTCCAGGCTCAGGTCGCCACTGCCCAGCGGGTTGTTGGTGTTGGGCGCGCCGCCAAACAGCGAGGTCAGACCAATGCTGGTCTTGCTGGTCTTGCCGATCTGCGAGTTGGCGTTCTTGCTGGCCTGGGTCTTTTCGTTAAGGGTGATGGTGATGATGTCACCGACCCGGAACGCCTTGCGGTCGCTGTACAGGTTCTGCTCAAAACCGGCCTGGTAAATCGAGCCATTATTGGCCGCAGCCGGCAACGGCGTGCGCGGCAGCACCGGCGCATAGTACGGGTCATTGGGCTTTGGCGTCGGGGCCACACAGCCCGCGAGCACAGCGATCCCACTCAATGCCAGAACAGAAACATAGCGATTCATGACCCATACCTCACGGTGTTGCAGGCGCGCTCAAAAGCGCGCCAAAGACTTGGTTACAGATTCTGCGTTACGAACGAAAGCATCTGGTCGGCGGTGGAGATCACCTTGGAGTTCATCTCGTAGGCGCGCTGAGTGGTGATCATGTTGACCATCTCTTCCACGGTGCTCACGTTGGAGGTTTCCAGGGTTTGTTGCAGGGTGGTGCCAAAACCGTTCAGGCCTGGCGTACCGATTTGCGGCGCGCCGCTGGAGGCGGTTTCCAGGAACAGGTTGTTACCAATAGCTTGCAGGCCGGCCGGGTTGATGAAGTCGGCGGTTTGCAGGTTGCCGATCACTTGGGAGGCCGGGTTGCCCGCCACGGTGATCGACACGGTGCCATCGGTGCCGACAGTGAAGTTCTTGGCATCGGCGGGCACCACCACGGCAGGCTCCAGGGCAAAGCCGCTGGCGGTAACGATCTGGCCGTTGGCGTCCAGGTGGAATGTACCGTCACGGGTATAGGAGGTGGTGCCGTCCGGTTGCAGGATCTGGAAGAAACCACGGCCGTTCACCGCCATGTCCAGTGGCTGGTTGGTTTGTTGCAGGTTACCGGCCGTGAAGTTCTTCTGGGTGCCGACGATTTGCACACCGGTGCCCAATTGCAGGCCCGACGGCAATTCGCTGTCCTGGGTGGACTGGGCGCCCGGCTGACGTTTGATCTGGTACAGCAGGTCCTGAAACTCGGCGCGGTCGCGTTTGAAACCTGTGGTCGACACGTTTGCCAGGTTGTTGGAAATGGTGGTCAGGTTGGTGTCCTGGGCGGACAAACCGGTTTTGGCAACCCATAGAGCCGGAAGCATGCTGTTTCTCCTTCGTGCGCCTGTCTGGGCGCCGCGCTGCAAAATTTAGTGTTCAGTCAATGACGCTGCGATCAACTCATCTGCAGGACGCGCGTCATGGCTTGGTCGTCTTCCTTGGCGCTGTTCATCATTTTGATGTGCAGCTCGAACTGTTTGGAGAGCGCCAGCACAGCCGTCATTTCTTCGACGGCGTTCACATTGCTCGCCTGCAAGAAACCCGACGTCAGTTTGACGTTGGCGTCCGCCTGGGCGGGCTGGCCGTCCTTGGTGTGGATGGCGCCGTCCAGGCCTTTGGTCATGTTCTTGACGTCGGGGTTGACCAGCTTGATGCGGTCCACTTCGGCCATCACCCGTGGGCCTTCGCCCATGGCGCGAATGCTGACAGTGCCGTCTTCACCCACTTCGATTTGTTGCTGAGGCGGTACGGCAATCGGGCCGCCGTTGCCCATCACCGGCATGCCATTGCCGGCCCGCAACACGCCCAGTGCATCGACGTTCATGCTGGCGGTGCGCACGTAGGCTTCTTTGCCGTCCGGGGTTTGCACGGCAATCCAGCCGTTTCCGCTCACCGACACGTCAAGGTCGCGACCGGTTTCAATCATGGCGCCGGGGGCAAAATCCGTGGCGGGCCGTTCGGTCATCGCAAAGGCCCGCGCCGGAAAGCTGTCACCAAACACCGGCATCGAACGCGCCTGCTCCAGGTCACGCTGAAAACCGTTGGTGGAAATGTTCGCCAGGTTGTTGGCATGAGCCTTCTGCGCCAGAGCATTCTGGCTGGCACCGGTCATTGCCACATACAAGTACTTGTCCACGCTCATTCCTCTTTCTGACGGAGGCTTGCCGCCCGCCGCTGCGTTGGCAAGGCTTAAGCAATTTGCGAACCAACTTTTTCAAATCCGCAAAACCCCAATCAGGACGGGGGTTTCGCGCACAAGGCGGCGGCAGGCTTGCCAGCAAGAGACGGAAAAACGGCGGACTTATGCCGCCTGCGGCAAATGGGGTCAAGCCCGCCCCTGTCCTGCGGGCCGCTAACGCGCCTGAGGCTTGAGCACTTCGTGATCGCGCAGTTTGTTGGCGATGGTGGTGTGAGACACGCCCAGGCGCTTGCCCAACTGGCGGCTGCTGGGATGCTCGGCATACAGGCGCTCCAGCACGGCTTTCTCGAAACGCCCGACAATCTCCTCCAACCCGCCCTCCAGGGAAAAATCGCCAAGCGGCTGACGCACGCCATAGTCCGGCAGCCGGATGTGTGCGGCCTTGACCGTGCCGCCCTCACACAGCGAAACCGCCTGGAACAACACGTTTTCCAACTGGCGCACATTGCCCGGC
This sequence comes from Pseudomonas sp. SDO5215_S409, assembly GCF_054071325.1. Taxonomy (NCBI): domain Bacteria; kingdom Pseudomonadati; phylum Pseudomonadota; class Gammaproteobacteria; order Pseudomonadales; family Pseudomonadaceae; genus Pseudomonas; species Pseudomonas sp. SDO5215_S409. The sequence goes on from NZ_JBSVWN010000014.1 coordinate 52,385, forward strand.
CAATGGTAATGACTGAGCCGCTCCATCGCCGCGGGCGCGAGTTTAGGCAGTGGGCAGCCGATCAACCGGCTGGCCTGATCCAGAAAGTGCTCGACCAAAGGCGCCAACCCATCGAGGCATTCGCGCAGCGGCGGGATATGCAACGACAGCACATTCAAGCGGTGATAAAGGTCCTGGCGAAACTCGCCACGGGCGCACAGCTCGGACAAGTCCACCTGCGTGGCGCAAATCACCCGTACGTCCAGGTACACCTCTTCATCACTGCCGACACGACGAAAGCACCCGTCCTGCAAAAACCGCAGCAACTTCACCTGCAACCGTGCGCTCATTTCCCCCACGCCATCGAGAAACAACGTACCGCCCGCCGTCAGTTCCAACAGCCCGAGCTTGCCCTCTGCCCTGGCCCCCTCGAAGGCACCGGGGCCGTAGCCAAACAGTTCCGTTTCAGCCATGGACTCCGGCAACCCCGCGCAATTGAGCGCCATCAACGGCGACTGCCCGCGCGGGCTGGCCAGGTGGCAGGCGCGTGCCAGCAGTTCCTTGCCGGTGCCGGTTTCGCCTTCTATTAACAGCGGCGCGTCCAGCGGCGCCATGCGCCGGGCCTCGCGCACCACGGCGGCCATCACTTTGGAGCTTTGGAAGATACTGTCGAACCCCCGCAGCTCCTGCTTGCGCACGTTGTAGATCCGCTCCCCCACGCGGTCGGCCCGGTGCAAGGTCAGCACGGCGCCGGCCATGGCTTCGCTGTCGTCGTGCTCCGAAGACTGCAACGGCGCGATGTCAGCGAGAAACACGTCGCCCTTGACCTTCACCCGCAACCCGTTGATCCGCGACTTACTGCCGCGCACCAGCTCCGGCAAGTCGAAGTCCTCGGCGTAGCGCGACAACGGAATGCCCGGCACTTCATCCACCCGCACCCCGAGCAACTGCGCCGCCGCACGGTTGGCGGCCACGATGGAGCCGCCCATGTCGATAGACAGCACCGGAAACTCCAGCGCACCCAGCAGCGCATTCAGCTCCATGTGCCGACGCTCACTGGGCATCAGCCCTACGCGCTTCACGCCAAATACCCCGGCAATCGCCTCAAATTGCGGACGCAAGGCCTGGAACTGCATGTTCACCAGGTTGGGGCAATATAGGTAAATCGCGTTGCCGTGTTCACCGCCGACCTCGCCCTTGGCAACGTTGACGCCGTACTCCACCAGCAAGTTGAGGATGTCCCGCAGGATGCCGATGCGATTCTGGCAATGCACTTTGATACGCATGAAAAGAGCTCAAATAGAGGTAGGCGCCGCGGCTTTTTGCCGTAGGACGCGAATAATCGTCAAGATTATGTGACAGCGACTCGGCAGCTTAAACCGAAAAATCAACCCGCGCAGCGTGGGGCGGCGTAAACGTAACGAATTCTTTACGAAAAACGGAGACTTTTCCTACGCATCACGGCGCAGGTGACTGGATTCCCGACCGGGGCGGCGTATCAATAGGCCTGTCGCAGCACACAACAAGAATGACGGCCCGCAGGAGAACAGCATGAAACAGACGCAGTACGTGGCACGCGAGCCCGACGCGGATGGCTTTATCCACTACACCGCAGAAGAGCATGCGGTGTGGAACACCCTGATCACCCGTCAGCTCAAAGTCGTCGAGGGCCGTGCCTGCCAGGAATACCTGGATGGCATCGATAAGCTCGGCCTGCCCCATGACCGCATCCCGCAACTGGGCGAGATCAACCAGGTGTTGGCCGCCACCACGGGCTGGCAAGTGGCCCGTGTGCCGGCGCTGATTCCCTTCCAGACCTTTTTCGAATTGCTCGCCAGCAAGCAGTTTCCGGTCGCGACGTTTATTCGTACCCGCGAAGAGCTGGATTACCTGCAAGAACCGGACATTTTTCACGAGATCTTCGGCCACTGCCCACTGCTGACCAACCCCTGGTTCGCTGAATTCACCCACACCTACGGCAAGCTCGGCCTGGCGGCGACCAAGGAACAGCGTGTGTACCTGGCACGCCTGTACTGGATGACCATCGAGTTCGGCCTGGTGGACACCCCCCAAGGCCGTCGCATCTATGGCGGCGGCATCCTGTCCTCGCCCAAGGAGACGGTGTACAGCCTCTCCGATACCCCGGAGCACCAGGCCTTCGACCCGCTGGAGGCCATGCGCACGCCGTACCGCATCGACATCCTGCAACCGCTGTACTTCGTGCTGCCCGACCTCAAGCGCCTATTTGAAGTGGCGCAGGAAGACATCATGGGCATGGTCGAACGCGGCATGCAGTTGGGCCTGCACGCCCCCAAATTCCCGCCCAAGCCCAAGGCGGCCTGAGCCGTACCTTTGGCGGCCAGGTGAACCTGTTCCCTGGCCCCGCGTTGCTTTAGGGTGACGCCACTGGCGACCGTTTTTCCAAACATTCGATTTTCAGGAAACCCCACATGACCACGTTGAACCAAGCCCACTGCGAAGCCTGCCGCGCCGACGCCCCGCAAGTCAGCGACGACGAATTGCCGCTGCTGCTCAAGCAGATCCCCGACTGGAACATTGAAGTGCGCGACGGCGTGATGCAGTTGGAAAAGGTCTTTTTGTTCAAGAACTTCAAATTTGCCCTGGCGTTCACCAACGCCATGGGCGACATCTCCGAAGCCGAAGGCCATCACCCAGGCCTGCTCACCGAGTGGGGCAAAGTCACCGTGACCTGGTGGAGCCACTCCATCAAGGGCCTGCACCGCAACGACTTCATCATGGCCGCGCGCACCGACGACGTGGCCAAGGTGGCCGAGGGCCGCAAGTAATGCATTTTGACGCCGTTGGCCGTGTGCCCGGGGACCCGATTCTCGGGCTCATGGACCTGTATGCCCAGGACGCCAACCCGAACAAATTCGACCTGGGCGTGGGCGTGTACAAGGACGACCAGGGCCTGACGCCGATCCCGCGTGCGGTCAAGCTGGCCGAGCAGCGCCTGGTGGAGCAACAGACCACCAAGACCTACATCGGTGGCCACGGCAATGCCGCGTTTGGCACCTTGATCAGCCAACTGGTATTGGGCGCCGACTCGCCGCTGCTGAGCGAACGCCGCGCTGGCGCCACCCAGACCCCGGGCGGCACCGGCGCGCTGCGCCTCTGCGCCGACTTCATCGCGCACAACCTGCCGGGGCGCGGCGTGTGGTTGAGCAACCCGACCTGGCCGATCCACGAAACGATCTTTGCCAAGGCCGGGCTTCAGGTCAGCCATTACCCTTACGTTGAGGCCGACAACCGCCTGGATGTGCCCGCCATGCTCGCCACCCTGGCCAAAGTGCCCGAAGGCGACGTGGTGCTGCTGCACGCCTGTTGCCATAACCCCACCGGGTTTGACCTGTCTCAGGACGACTGGCGCCAGGTGCTGCAAATTGTGCGCAAGCGCAAGCTGCTGCCGCTGATCGACTTTGCCTACCAGGGGTTTGGTGATGGCCTGGAGCAGGACGCCTGGGCGGTGCGCCTGTTTGCCAGCGAATTGCCCGAGGTGCTGATCACCAGCTCCTGCTCGAAAAACTTTGGCCTGTACAGCGACCGCGTGGGCGCGCTGATCGTGTGTGCGGCCGACGCCGAAAAGCTGACCGACATCCGCAGCCAACTGGCGTTGACCGCGCGCAACCTGTGGTCGACGCCGCCGGACCATGGGGCGGCAATCGTCGCCACCATCCTGGCAGACGCCGAACTCAGAGCGGTGTGGAGCACGGAAGTCGAAGCCATGCGCTCACGCATCGCGCAGCTACGCGCGGGGCTGGTCGACGCGTTGGCGCCCCATGGCTTGTCGGAACAGTTCGCCCATATTGGTGCGCAACGCGGGATGTTTTCCTATACCGGCTTGAGTGCAGACCAGGTGAAACGCCTGCGCGACAAACACAGCGTTTACCTGGTCAATTCGGGGCGGGCGAACGTCGCCGGGATTGACGCGAAACGCCTGACGCAACTGGCCGACGCCATCGCTGAAGTGTGCGCACCCCGCTGAGAAAACCCGGCCCAACCTGTGGGAATTGCGCCTGGCGCGCCCACAGGTTTTTTACCCGGCGACCCCTTCGGCCTGGAACTGCGCCTCTTTCGCCTGCGCATCCGCCAGCCGGTACAGCTCGATCTGCCCGTCCCAGTGCTCGATCAACGCCGTGCACGACTCCACCCAATCTCCGCAATTGAGGTAGTCCACCTCGCCGACCTTGCGGATTTCCGCATGGTGAATATGCCCGCAGACCACGCCGTGCAGCTCGCGCTTGGTCACTTCGTGGGCGATGGCCTCTTCAAAGTCGCTGATGAAATTGACCGCCGTCTTGACCTTGTGCTTGAGGTACGCCGACAGCGACCAGTAGCCATAGCCATAGCGCGCCCGCCAATGATTCAGCCAGCGGTTGAGCGTCAGGGTGAACTCGTAGGCCGAGTCGCCCAGGAACGCCAGCCAGCGGTGGTAGCGGGTGATCACGTCGAACTGATCGCCGTGGATCACCAGCAGGTGGCGACCGTCGGCGGTCACATGCACGGCCTCGTCCACCAACTGAATGTTGCCCAGGATCAGCTTGGAGTAGCGCCGCAGGAACTCGTCGTGGTTGCCGGTGACGTAGATCACCTCGGTGCCGCGCTTGCTCATGGTCAGCAGGCGGCGGATCACGTTGGTGTGGGCCTGGGGCCAATACATGCCGCCACGCAGTTTCCAGCCGTCGATGATGTCGCCCACCAGGTAGATGCGGTCGGCGTGGTAGGCCTTGAGGAAGCGCGAAAGATGCTCGGCCTGGCAGTCCCGCGTGCCCAAGTGCACGTCGGAAATCCACAGGGTACGCACGCGTTGCTTGCGGCTGGGTTTGGCGAACTCGGCACTGGTCATGGGGCGGCCTCGGCGGTGTTTTCGCGAGCTTGCGCCCCGGCGGTTAATAGCCCATGACAGTATTGCGTCGGACTGATGACAGCAGCCGGGCGCGGCAAAGCGCGGTAGACTGCCGCCCTGCCCCCCTGGAGATTGCGATGACAGCAAGCCTCACGCTACGCCACTACCTGGAAGCGCCCCTGGCCCACAGCCACGCCCACGCGCAGCTGGTATTTGGTTTGTCCGGGCACCTGGACCTGGAAGTGGACGGTCGCGGCAGCCGGGTCGGCGAAAGCAGCGTGATGGTGTTGCCCTACAGCGCGCACCACGCCTGCGGCAGTCGCGACGGCAGCCGCTGCCTGGTGCTGGACGTACCCGATGAGCATTGGGTGGTGCAGTCGCTGGGCGAGCATGCCGACGCCAGCCAGCGCCTGCTCGACCAGCCGGCCCGCCTGACGTTGGATGGGCGCCAGCACCAACTGGTGCAGTGGCTGGCCAACAGCCCGATAAACGATGCGTTGATCGCCCAGCAAGGCGCGGTTTTATTGCTGGCCAGCCTCAACCACACGGCACCGCTGCACGGTGCGCGCCTGCCCTACGCCGCCTTCGCCACCTACATCGAGCGACATGCCGCCCACCCGCTGCAAGTGGCAGACCTCGCGAAAATCGCCGGGCTGTCCGTGGCCCGTCTGCATGCCCGGTTTGTGGCCGAATGCGGGCAGACGCCCATGGACTACCTGCGCGCCCGACGCTTGCACATGGCCCGCCAGCTGCTGCGCAGCAGCCCGCTGCCCATCGGTGAAATCGCCGCCCGGGTCGGCTACGCGTCCCAAAGCGCCTTTGCGGCGGCCATGCTGCGGGAGTTTGGTGAATCGCCGGGCGCACTGCGTCGCTCTGGCTGACAAGAGTCCTGCGACAAATCCTACGAGTTTGACGACAGACGCCGGCCGCTATCACGCTCTAGACTGCGAGGCTGTCAGACCGTTTATCAGAGGACCCCAATGACTCCCCGCACAGCCCTCGGCGCCCTGCATATTGGCGCACTGATGTTTGGCCTTACCGGCGTGTTCGGCAAACTCGCCCAGGCGTCGCCGACCCTTATCGTGTTTGGCCGGGCAGCGTTCGCCGTGGTCGCATTGGCGCTGTTTGCCCGCTTCGCGCGCGGCCGCACCTGGACGCCTCTGCACCCTCGGGATTGGCAGCGCCTGGCGCTGAGCGGCGTGTTGCTGGCGGCCCACTGGGTGACGTTTTTTATCGCGGTGAAGGTGGCTGGCGTGGCGGTGGCCACCTTGGGGTTCACCGCATTCCCAGCCTTTACCGTGATCCTTGAAGGGCTGATTTTCCGCGAGCGCATCCGTTCCAATGAAGTCGTGCTGGTGGTCCTGGTGAGCGTCGGCCTGATCCTGGTAACGCCCGACTTCGACCTGGCCAGCGAAGCCACCGGCGGCTTGCTCTGGGGCGTGGCGTCGGGGCTGCTGTTTTCGCTGCTGTCGCTGAACAATCGCGCCAGCTCCGGGCGTATCCCGGCGGTGCAGGCAGCGTTGTGCCAGAACGTGGTGGTTGCGCTGTGCCTGCTGCCTTTCGCCGCGCCGGGCGTGGCGGATGTACGCGCGCTGGACTGGTTGTGGATCGGCCTGCTCGGGGTGTTCTGCACAGGGATCGCCCACAGCCTGTTTGTGGCGAGCCTGGCGGTGATCAAGGCGCGTACCGCCTCGGTGGTGTTTGCCATGGAGCCGGTGTACGGCATTACGGCGGCGTGGCTGCTGTTTGGCGAAAACCCGACCCTGCGCATGCTGATGGGCGGCGTGCTGATCATCGTCGCCATCGTGTTGTCGGGGTTGATGGGCGGGGGCAAACCGGCCAAACAACCGGCGGCGGCGGCCTGATCTATACTGCGGCTGTCCGCAACAGTGTGCTGTCGTTCAACGGATCCAGACTCCTCGACGACAGCCATGGCTTTTTTGAAGTTGCTGCATGCGAGTGGTCACTCCAACAACGCGATGCAGGAGCTTCACCATGGAAATGCTCATCAGCTTGATCATTCAAGTCATCAGCGGCGCGGTCGGCGGCCAATTGGCCGGTGCCGCCAAACACGGCATGGGCGCCGGTCTCAACACGGTGGTCGGCGGGGTCGGCGGGTTGATAGTGGGCCAGATCGTCTCGGTACTCACCGGCGCCTCCACGGGCAATGCGCTGGATGTCACGGCGGTGGGCAGCGACATCGTCGGCGGTGGCGTGGGTGGCCTGGTCCTGACCTTGGTCGCTGGCTGGGTCAAAAACAAGATGGCGGCCAAGTAACCGTCACCCCAAACGGCCACTGCCCCGGCAGTGGCCTTTTATTGCACGCGGTCGTTGTGGCCCAGGTCGCGTTGCGGGTCGATCTGGTCGCGCACCCGCTGCTTGAGCACCTTGGCCTCCGGAAATCCGCCGTCGGCCTTGCGCTCCCAGATTTGCACGCCATCACAGGTGATGCGGAATGCGCCCCCTGTCGCAGGCTCCAAGGAAACTTTGCCGAGATCGTCGCTGAACGTGCTCAATAACTCTTGTGCCAACCAGGCCGCGCGCAGCAACCATTGGCATTGCGTGCAATAGGTAATGACGATTTCGGGCTTGGTCGCGGACATAAATTGACAGACTCCTGGCATCACGGGTCGGTACAAACGGGTGGCTATAATACCGGCCTTTAACGCCAAGCCCCGAGATTATTGATGCGCCGCCTGCTGTCCTGCCTGTTGTTGTGCCTGCTCCCCCTGCTTGCCCAGGCCGTCGAACCGCCACGCCCGAAAATCGGCCTGGTGCTGTCCGGTGGCGCCGCCCGCGGCCTGGCTCACATTGGCGTGCTCAAGGCCCTGGAAGAACAGGGCATTCATATCGACGCCATCGCCGGCACCAGCATGGGTGCGGTCATCGGCGGGCTGTACGCCTCGGGGTACAAGATCGACGAGCTGGAAAAGCTGGCGCTGAACATCGACTGGAAACTGGCCCTGTCCGACGCCCCGCCGCGTGAAGACGTACCGTTCCGGCGCAAGCAGGATGACCGGGATTTCCTGGTCAAACAAAAACTCAGCTTTCGCGACGACGGCAGCCTCGGCCTGCCCCTGGGCGTGATCCAGGGCCAGAACCTCGCCCTGCTGCTGGAAAGCATGTTCGCCCACCGCAGCGACACGCGGGACTTCGACAAACTGCCCATCCCCTTTCGCGCCGTGGCCACCGACATCACCAGCGGCGAAAAAGTGGTGTTTCGCAAAGGCCATCTGCCCCAGGTGATCCGCGCCAGCATGTCGATCCCGGCGGTATTTGCCCCGGTGGAGCTGGACGGGCGGCTGCTGGTAGACGGCGGCATGACCGACAATATCCCGCTGGACGTGGCGCGCGAGATGGGCGTGGACATCGCCATCGTGGTGGATATCGGCACGCCGCTGCGCTCGCGCAAGCAACTCAATACCGTGGTGGATGTGCTCAATCAGTCCATCACCCTGATGACCCGGCGCAACTCTGAAGAGCAACTCAAGGCCCTGCATGCCAGCGACGTGCTGATCCAGCCACCGCTGGCCGCCTACGGGGTGACGGATTTTGGTCGCGCCACCGACATGATCGATGCCGGTTACCGCGCCACCCGCGCCCTGGACACCCGCCTGGCGCGCCTGCGCCCTGCCCGACCGCTGGATGGCGAACTGGCCGCCGCCCGTGCGCCGGGCGAGCGCAACCCGCTGGTCACTGCAATCAAGGTCGAAAACGACTCCAAGGTCAGTGACGACGTCATCCGTTATTACATCCGCCAGCCCCTCGGCCAGCCACTGGACCTGGGCCGCCTGCAAACCGACATGGGCACCCTGTACGGCCTGGACTATTTCGAGCAGGTGCAATATCGAGTGGTTAAAAAAGGCGCGGACAACACCCTGGTGATCACCGCTCGTGGCAAGCGCAGCGGCACCGACTACCTGCGCCTGGGGCTCAACCTGTCGGACGACATGCGCGGCGACAGTGCCTTCAACCTCGGCGCCAGTTACCGGGTCAACGGTATCAACCGCCTGGGGGCCGAGTGGCTGACGCGTGTGCAGATCGGCGACCGGCAGGAGCTGTACAGTGAGTTCTACCAGCCGCTGGACACCGGCTCACGCTACTTTGTCGCGCCCTATATCAGTGGCCAGGCGCAAAACGTCGAGCTGATTGAGGACAACAATCCCCTCTCCGAATACCGCCTGGAACGCTACGGTTTTGGCCTGAACCTGGGGCGCCAGATCGGCAACAGCGGCGAAATTCGTTTCGGCGTGGGCGAAGCCTGGGGCAAAGCCGACGTACGCATTGGCGACCGGGACCTGCCCAGCGTGAACTTCAGCGAAGGTTTCTATGAACTCAAGTATTCCTTCGACTCCTTCGACAACGTGTACTTCCCGCACGCCGGAGAGGACATCGGCCTGGCCTATCGCGAATTCGAGCCTGGACTTGGTTCGGACCAGCGTTACCGCCAGTGGGAGTTCAAGCTGGACAAGGCCATGAGCAACGGGCCAGACACGTTGATCCTGGGCGGGCGTTACGGGCGCACGCTGGACAATTCGGACGTGGTGATTTCAAGTTTCCTGCTGGGGGGCGCGCGGCAGTTGTCGGGCTTTCGCCAGGATGCGATTTCTGGCCAGAACATCAGCCTGATGCGCGCGGTGTATTACCGCAGGCTCACCCCGCGCTCGTACTTGCCGCTGGACTTTCCGCTGTACCTGGGAGCGTCGCTGGAGCGGGGCCGGGCGTGGAACAACGACAATGAATACGACAGCGGGTATATCAACGCCGCGAGTATTTTCCTGGGGTTCGATACGCCGCTGGGGCCATTGAATTTCAGCTACGGCTTTAACGATGACAATCAGAAAGCGCTTTACCTGAACCTGGGCCAAACCTTCTGACCTTGCCCGATCAAAGCCTGTGCAAGCCCTCAGGCTTTGATCAGCGGCGCCCTGGCGGTCAGGACTTTTCCAGGTTTTCCAGAATGTGCGCGTGCACCCGCATGCACACCCGCAAATCCTCTTCCCCGACCCCCACAAACAGCTCATGGCGCAAAGCGGTGGCGATGGTTTCGATCTGGTCGATCAACGGGCGGGCCGTGTCACACAGCACAATGCGCTTGGCGCGACGGTCTTCCAGCACGGCCTGGCGTTGCACCAGGCCCTGGCCTTCCAGGCTGTCGAGCAGGCGGGCAAGCGTAGGACCTTCCACGGCAACGCTTTGCGCCAATTCACGCTGGGTCGGCGGTTCTTCAAAACGGGCTAAATGCAGCAGCACCAGCCAGCGGGCTTGCGACAGGCCCAGGCCTGCCAGGCGACGATCCAGTTCGGCGCGCCACCCACGGGACATTTGCGCCAACTGCATGCCAAATTTGTGTTGATCGGTTAACGGCATAAAAAACTCATGGATTAGACTGAAAATAAAATGTGGCTAATTATTAGTCAGCTAAGCATGACCCATGCCAGTAGGCAAGAGCGGGCACGTACTGTTTCGTCAACTTGTCGCAACTGCCGCCTCAAATCTCGAATTCCGACTGCAAAGCGGCCCTTACACAGTACAAAACACCCTCGGGGACACGGCCGGTAAACAACGGCGAAACCTCGGAAACCGCTGGCAATTCGCCTTCTCCGTCGAGGAACGCATCCTGGATTTCACCCAGCAAGTCTTCGGGCAGATCCAGCGCTTGCTCCAGCGACAATTGCTGCTTGCCGATGGATTCGGCCAGCAAGGTGTAGACGTTCTTTTCTGAGCACTGCAATTGCCCGGCGATCTGGATCGGGGTCATCCCGGCACGCGCCAGGCTGATCAGTTCGTGGCGGATATCGGCCACTTCCTTCGGCGCCTCGGCCTCGCCGCCGAGCACTTCAAGAAACGCCTGGCCATAACGCTCCAGCTTGCGTGCCCCCACGCCACTGACCCGGGCCATTTCGGCCATTGTGGTGGGCTGCTCGCGCAGCATTTCCAGCAAGGTGGAATCCGGGAAGATGACGTAGGGCGGCACGCTGTGCTCCTGAGCCAGTTTGCGGCGCAGGGTCCGCAGGGCTTCCCACTGTTCCCGCTCTTCGCCACGCACCAGTTGGCTGGCCTGGCTGGTGCTGGATTTGGCGGTGGTCTGCGGCTTGAGGTCGCGGCGCAGCTCCAGGGTCACTTCCCCCTTGAGCAGCGGCCGGCAACTGTCACTCAACCGCAGGCCGCCGTAGCCTTCCAGGTCGATGTCTACCAACCCGCGCGCAACCATCTGGCGGAACAACGAGCGCCACTCACCTTCGGCGCGGGCCTTGCCCACCCCGTAGACCGACAAATGCTGGTGACCAAAACTGCGCACCTTTTCGTTGTCCTTGCCCAGCAACACATCCACCAGGTGCCCCACGCCGTAGCGCTGGCCCGTCCGAAAGATGGTCGATAAGGCCTGGCGCGCAGGCTCGGTGGCGTCCCAGGTCTGCACACCGTCCGTGCAATTGTCGCAATGCCCGCAGGGTTCCGGCATGTCTTCGTCAAAATAGGCCAGCAACGTCTGACGGCGGCAGCGGGTTTCTTCGCACAAGGACAGCATGGCGTCGAGCTTGTGCTGTTCCAGGCGCTTGTGGCGCTCGTCGCCCTCGGAGTTTTGCAACATTTGCTTGAGCATCACCACGTCTTGAAGGCCGTAGACCATCCACGCGTCCGCGGGCAGGCCATCACGACCGGCGCGGCCGGTTTCCTGGTAGTACGCCTCCAGGGACTTGGGCAGGTCCAGGTGGGCCACGAAGCGCACGTTGGATTTATCGATGCCCATGCCAAACGCGATGGTGGCCACCATGATCAGGCCTTCCTCGTTGAGGAAGCGTTTCTGGTGATGGGCCCGCACATCACTGGGCAGGCCCGCGTGATAAGGCAGCGCCGGGTAACCTTGCTCGCAAAGAAAGGCCGCGACTTCGTCGACCTTTTTACGCGACAGGCAATAGACAATGCCCGCATCGCTACGACGCTCGGCCAGAAACGCGAGCAACTGCTTGCGCGGCTGATCCTTGGGCACGATGCGGTAAAAGATATTCGGGCGGTCGAAGCTGGAGAGGAACCGCTCGGCATTTTGCAGGTGCAGGCGCTCGACGATTTCTTCGCGGGTGCGTTTGTCGGCGGTGGCGGTCAGGGCAATGCGCGGAACGTTGGGAAACAGCTCCGCCAGTTGCCCCAGTTGCAGGTATTCGCGGCGAAAATCGTGGCCCCATTGAGACACGCAGTGCGCCTCGTCAATGGCGAACAGGGCGATGTCCAGGCCCTGCAAAAACGACAACATGCGCGGCTGCACCAGGCGCTCGGGGGCCAGGTAGAGCATCTTCACTTCGCCGCGACGGATGCGGGCGGCAAGGTCACGCTGCTGCTCGGCGCTAAGGGTGGAATTGAGCGACGCCGCCGCCACACCGAGTTCTTCCAGGGTCGCGACCTGGTCGTCCATCAATGCGATCAACGGTGAAACCACCACCGCCAATCCCTCACGCAGCAGCGCAGGCACCTGGAAGCACAGGGATTTGCCGCCGCCGGTGGGCATCAGCACCAGGGCATCGCCACCACTGGCCACGCGCTCAATGATCGCACCCTGGCGGCCACGAAAACTGTCGTAGCCGAAGATGTCCTTGAGGACGCGTTGAGCCTGCTCGAGCATGAAAAACTCCAAATATCGCTGAAATCCCTCCGTACAGGCTGGTCGAAAAAGCACACCGTCACGGGAATTAATCCGTAAGCGGACTTTTCCCGGTACTGGCGCCCAGCCTTGGGGGCATCACAAAACGCGGCAGTATACCCGAGCGTCACCCGCCAAAGGGCGCCGTTGACGAATAGCCGCGCCGATCTAAAACCGCGCAAATATGCCGGGCAGCTGGCTTGGGCGCGCAAGAAGGCCTAGAATTCAGCATCGTTTATTCCCCCAAGGTAGCCCGTAATGTCCTTCGCTGAGCAACTAACCCGCCTGCAAGCCTTCCTCGATGCCGACGAGCTGCATGACGAGGCGCTGGACTACGTGGCCGCCCATGGCTATCTGACCGCGCTGTCGATCTGCTCCGAAGTGGTGCCCGAGCGTGAATGGATCGACGCCCTGTTCTCCGAGCCGCCGCACTACACCAGCGACGCCCAGCGCGAAGAAATCGAATCCACCCTTATCGCCCTCAAGGCCCACATCGGTCGCCAACTGGCGTCGGATGAAGAGTTCGAACTGCCTTGCGACCTGGACCTGGGCGATGACCCGGACGACTCCGAACTGCGCGGCTGGTGCATTGGTTTCATGGAAGGCGTGTTCCTGCGTGAAGAGGCCTGGTTTGAAACGGCCGAAGAGGAAGTCAGCGAAATGCTGCTGCCGATCATGGTCGGTTCCGGCCTGTTCGACGACCAGCCGGAATTTTCCGACATCGCCGCCGACGCCAATCTGATGGACGACATGATCGTACAGATCCCGGAAGCACTGACCGCCCTGTACCTGCTGTGCAACGCCCCTGACGAAAAACCGGCGATCCTCAAGCCTCGTCACCACTGAGTCCGTCGCGCCTGCCGCCCATGGTCCAGCGCTCGCCGCTCGTGCGTTACGCGCTGCTGGCCATCGGCTGGCTGAGCGTGGCACTGGGGGTTATCGGCATTTTCCTGCCGGTGCTGCCGACCACCCCTTTTCTGTTGCTCGCCGCCGCCTGCTTCGCCCGCAGCTCTGCACGTTTCTACCACTGGCTGGTGGACCACCCGCAGTTGGGCCCCTGGATTCGCGACTACCTGGACGGCAGCGGCATCCCGCTCAAAGCCAAGGTGTACGCCATTGGCCTGATGTGGCTGAGCATCGGGGTTTCCTGCTACCTGGTGCCATCACCGTGGGCACGCGGGTTCATGTTGACCAGTGCCGTGTTGGTCACCGCTTACATCCTGCGCCAGAAAACCCTGCCCCCGCGCTGACCCGCGACATCCGGCCCCACGCGACCTTGGTCGACACTGACTAAGCCCCGGCATCATGCGAGACTGTTCAACCCCGGGCCCGGAATGCCCGGGGTGTTCTTATGTCCGGAGTTCCCATGACGCTGTCCAGCAGGCTGATCGCCACCGTTGCCTTGGTCTATATGGCCATTATGTTTGCCATCGCCTTCTACGGTGACCGTCGCCGCGCGCCCTTGCCGCCGCGCATGCGGGCGTGGGTGTACAGCCTGTCGCTGGCCGTCTACTGCACCAGTTGGACGTTCTTTGGCGCCGTAGGCCAAGCGGCCGAACAGTTGTGGGCTTTTTTACCAATCTACCTGGGCCCCGTGATCCTGTTGCTGCTGGCGCCTTGGGTGCTGCAAAAGATGGTGTTGATCAGCAAGCAGGAAAACATCACCTCCATCGCCGACTTCATCGCCGCCCGCTACGGCAAATCCCAGTCCCTGGCCGTGGTGGTGGCCTTGATTTGCCTGGTGGGCGTACTGCCGTATATCGCGCTGCAACTTAAAGGCATCGTGCTGGGGGTGAACCTGTTGATCGGCGCCAGTGCCGACACCACCGGCACCCGGGCACAGGACACGGCGCTGATCGTGTCGCTGGTATTGGCCTTGTTCACCATTGTTTTCGGCACGCGCAACCTCGATGCCACGGAGCACCACCGGGGCATGGTGCTGGCGATTGCATTTGAATCGCTGGTCAAGCTGTTCGCGTTTCTGGCCGTGGGTGCGTTTGTGACCTACGGCCTGTACGACGGTTTCGGCGACCTGTTCAGCCAAGCCGCACTCGCCCCACGGCTGGACGAGTACTGGAAGGAAACCATCAACTGGCCCTCCATGGTGGTGCAGACCGGCGTGGCGATGATGGCGATCATCTGCCTGCCTCGCCAGTTTCACGTCACCGTGGTGGAAAACATCGAGCCCCAGGATTTGCGCCTGGCCAAGTGGGTATTCCCGGCCTACCTGATCCTTGCGGCGCTGTTTGTGGTGCCGATTGCCCTGGGCGGGAAGATGCTGCTGCCGGGCCATGTCCTGCCCGACTCTTACGTGATCAGCCTGCCATTGGCCGAGGCGCACCCGGCACTCGCGGTGCTGGCCTTTATCGGCGGCGCCTCGGCAGCCACCGGCATGGTGATTGTGGAGAGCATCGCGTTGTCGACCATGGTGTCCAACGACATGCTGCTGCCGTGGCTGTTGCGCCGCTCCAGCGCCGAGCGGCCGTTTGAAGTGTTTCGTCACTGGATGTTGTCCGTGCGCCGGGTCAGCATCGTCATCATTCTGTTGCTGGCCTACGTGAGTTACCGCTTGCTGGGCTCCTCCACCAGCCTTGCCACCATCGGGCAGATTGCCTTTGCCGCCGTCACGCAACTGGCGCCCGCGATGCTCGGGGCGCTGTACTGGAAACAGGCCAACCGTCGTGGCGTATTTGCGGGCTTGGCGGCGGGCACTTTCCTGTGGTTTTACACCTTGGTCCTACCCGTTGCGGCGAAAAGCCTGGGTTGGTCCCTAAGCCTTTTCCCCGGGCTTGCGTGGCTGCACACCCACCCGCTTGGGCTGCCGATCACCCCGCTGACTCTGGGCACCGTGCTGTCGCTGGCCGGTAACTTCACGCTGTTTGTGTGGGTGTCGATGCTGTCACGCACGCGGGTGTCGGAGCATTGGCAGGCTGGGCGCTTTATCGGCCAGGAAACCAGCCAGCGGGCCAGTGCACGTTCGATGCTGTCGGTACAGATCAATGACTTGCTCAGCCTGGCCGCACGCTTCGTGGGCGAGGAGCGCGCCCAGCAGAGTTTCATCCGCTTCGCCTATCGCCAGGGCAAAGGCTTCAACCCCAACCAGAACGCCGACAACGAGTGGATCGCCCACACCGAACGCCTGCTGGCCGGTGTACTGGGCGCATCCTCCACCCGTGCAGTGGTGAAAGCGGCGATTGAAGGGCGCGAAATGCAGTTGGAGGATGTAGTACGCATCGCCGACGAAGCGTCGGAAGTGCTGCAGTTCAACCGGGCCTTGTTGCAAGGCGCCATCGAAAACATCACCCAGGGCATCAGCGTGGTGGACCAGTCCCTGCGACTGGTGGCCTGGAACCGGCGCTACCTGGAGCTGTTCAACTACCCGGAAGGCTTGATCAGCGTAGGCCGCCCGATTGCCGACATTATTCGCTACAACGCCGAACGCGGGCTGTGCGGCCCCGGCGAAGCCCAAGTGCACGTGGCGCGCCGCCTGCACTGGATGCGTCAAGGCCGTGCGCACACCTCCGAACGCCTGTTCCCCAATGGCCGGGTGATCGAATTGATCGGCAACCCGATGCCCGGCGGTGGCTTTGTGATGAGTTTCACCGACATCACCGCGTTCCGTGAGGCCGAACAGGCCCTGACCGAGGCCAATGAAGGCCTGGAACAGCGGGTGACCGAACGGACTCATGAGTTGTCGCAACTCAACGTCGCACTGACCGAGGCCAAAGGCGTCGCCGAATCGGCCAACCAATCGAAAACCCGCTTTCTTGCGGCGGTCAGTCACGACCTGATGCAACCGTTGAACGCTGCGCGCCTGTTCTCGGCTGCCCTCTCCCACCAGAACGACGGCCTGTCGAGCGAGGCCCGGCAACTGGTGCAGCACCTGGACAGTTCGCTGCGTTCGGCCGAAGACCTGATCAGCGACTTGCTGGACATTTCGCGCCTGGAAAACGGCAAGATCAACCCTCAACGCCAGCCGTTTGCACTCAACGAACTGTTTGATGCACTGGGCGCCGAGTTCAAGGCACTGGCGCAGGAACAGGGCCTGCGCTTCCGGTTGCGCGGCAGCGCTTTGCGGATCGACAGCGACATCAAGCTGCTCCGACGGATCTTGCAGAATTTTCTGACCAACGCCTTCCGATATGCCGACGGGCCGGTACTGCTCGGTGTCAGGCGCCGGGGCAGTGAAGTGTGCCTGGAAGTGTGGGACCGCGGCCCGGGCATCCCGGCCGACAAACAGGCCGTGATCTTTGAAGAATTCAAGCGCCTGGACAGCCACCAGACCCGCGCCGAAAAGGGCCTGGGCCTGGGCCTGGCGATTGCCGACGGCTTGTGCCGAGTGCTGGGGCATCGCCTGAGCGTGCGCTCCTGGCCCGGCAAAGGCAGCGTGTTCAGCGTGCGCGTACCGCTGGCCCGAGCGGCGCTGAGCCCGTCCGCCAAAGCCACACCGGACAACGACCAGCCGCTTCGAGGTACGCAGGTGCTGTGCGTGGACAACGAAGACAGCATCCTGATTGGCATGCGCAGCTTGCTCACCCGCTGGGGCTGTGATGTGTGGACCGCCCGGGACCGTGCGCAATGCGCCGCCTTGCTTGCCGACGGCGTGCGGCCACAACTGGCGCTGGTGGATTACCACCTGGATCACGGAGAAACCGGAACCGAACTGATGGGGTGGCTACGTGCGCAGTTAGCACAGCCGATCCCCGGGGTGGTGATCAGTGCCGACGGGCGCCCGGAAACCGTGGCCGAGGTGCACGCAGCGGGGCTCGACTACCTGGCCAAGCCCGTGAAACCGGCCGCGTTGCGGGCACTGCTCAGCCGCCACGTGCCGCTCTAGCCGAGAATTATTCCGGCAACTGCGCGACGCCGTCCTCGTCGGTCATCGCCCGCTCGAGCAAATCGGCGGGCAAGCTTTTGCTGGCCCGGGCACCGAGCAACTTCAATTGCTCGGTGCGACTGACGAGGTTCCCGCGCCCGTCTGTCAGTTTGTTGCGCGCCGCGCTGTAGGCTTTATCCAACTGCTGCAAACGGTTACCCACTTCATCCAAATCCTGGATAAACAGCACGAACTTGTCATACAGCCACCCTGCCCGCTCGGCGATTTCCCGGGCGTTCTGGCTTTGCCGCTCCTGCTTCCACAGGCTGTCGATCACCCGCAAGGTGGCCAGTAGGGTGGTCGGGCTGACGATCACGATGTGGCGGTCGAACGCCTCTTGAAACAGGTTGGGCTCGGCCTGCAACGCCGCCGAAAAGGCCGCCTCGATCGGCACGAACAGCAACACGAAATCCAGGCTGTGCAAGCCCTCCAGGCGCTTGTAATCCTTGCCCGCCAAGCCTTTGACGTGATTGCGCAGCGACAGCACATGCTGTTTGAGCGCGGCCTGCGCGATGTCGCTGTCGTCGGCGCCGACGTACTGTTGATACGCGGTCAGGCTGACTTTGGAGTCCACCACCACCTGCTTGTCGCCCGGCAGCATGATCAGCACATCCGGCTGGAAGCGCTCGCCGTCCGGTCCTTTGAGGCTGACTTGTGTCTGGTACTCGCGGCCTTTCTCGAGGCCTGCGTGCTCCAACACCCGCTCCAGAATCAACTCACCCCAGTTGCCTTGGGTTTTTTGGCCTTTGAGGGCACGGGTCAGGTTGGTGGCTTCGTCGGACAGACGCAGGTTCAGTTGCTGCAGGCGCTCCAGCTCCTTGGCCAGGGAGAACCGTTCACGCGCCTCGTTCTGATAGCTTTCTTCGACGCGCTTTTCAAACGACTGGATGCGTTCCTTGAGCGGGTCGAGCAGTTGCCCCAGGCGTTGCTGGCTGGTTTCGGCGAAACGCTGCTCACGCTCATCAAAGATTTTTCCCGCAAGCTCCGCGAACTGTGCCCGCAGCTCGTCGCGCGAACCTTGCAGGTCGGCAAGGCGTTTCTGGTGGCTGTCTTGCTGCTCGCGCAGCTCGGCACTCAAGGAAGCCGACAAGGCATCCAGGCGACGTAATTCGGCTTCTTTGGCAGAACGGTCGAAGTTCCAGGCATGGGCAGCATCGCGAGCGTTGTCGCGGTCGACCTGCAATAACTCGACCTCCCGGCGCACGGCTGCCAGGTCCGCCTGTTTGGCGGCGTTGGCCTGGCTCAGGTCGCTGATTTCGTCGCGGCTGGCGTCCAGTTGCGCGGTGAGCCCTTCCTGGGCCAGTTGCGCCATGGCCAGGCGCTCTTCGAGCAGCGCCCAATCGGCCTTGCCTGCGTTGAGTCGCTGTTGAATCTGCCAGCACAGTGCCAAGAGCGGCAATGCAGCGCCAGCGAGCCCCAGCACCACGCTGGTCCAGTCAAAAGCCATAGCCATTCCTGCCATCACCCGAAAAGAGGAAGGTTAACCAAGCGCGTGCGTTGAGGACAGCTCAGTCTTCGACGTGGCCCAGTTCACGCAGGGCCAGGCGGTCGCCAGCGCGGGCGGCCTGGCGCAGCAGGTCATGGCCGATACGCCGGTCGCGGGCGTTGCCGCACTCACGGCACATCAACTGCCCCAGGCGGCTTTGCGCAGCCACCACGCCCTCACGCGCCGACTGCTTGAGAAGGCGCCCGGCGAGGTGTTTGACGTTGGGGCTGTGGCTCAGGCGCGGGCTGTCGAGCAACCACAAGGCCACCTTCAGGGAGAAACGCTTGGGGGCGGTAACAGGTTGGGTGCCAGCGGTAACAGAAGGTGATACTGAGCGAAACTTCATAAAGCACTGTGGGACAAAACGAAAGGCGCGCCACTCTACTCTTTTTTTCGTACAGGTAAAGCTGAAAAAAGTCCGCATGCCCGTTCTAGAGCAAGCGCTCGGGACAATCCACAGAAGCTGTGGATAACTCAGTGGACAACCGTTATGTAACTCGCGCAAACGCCCATGGAATGGGGGCCACAGTCAAACTGGCGGTTTTTTCACCAATAAAAAAAAGCCCGATTTTTCATTGACTTAAATTTTCATTACAGGCATCGAGGCGTTGTATAAGACCCGCCTCGGCAAGGTTACATGCAGCGCAACCAATGTGCACAACCACCTCACAGGCCGTTATATCCACCTGTTTTTTTACTTGAACGGCGCGTCAAGAACGTTACCGCGGCGGCGAAAATCTTTTTTCCATTGCCGCTTGCCTTGCCAGGGTTGATCCGTTACTATCCGCGGCGTTAGTACCAAGCTGAAAGTCAATTCTGGTCGAACACTTCCCTCTGGCAACGCCAAACAAGGGAACGACCACTTCGATGGTTTCCAGGTATCCCTTACGACGACACCGCCTTCAAACAAGGCATGCGTGTAACGAAGTCTCGATACTCTGACCGAACCAACCTGCAAATTGATCAGGATCTTCACCCCGGGCCTAGAACCTCTGCCCCTGTCGTGTTGCCTGTCCTCCTAAGTACCTACCTGCCAGCCCAAGCGCGCCTAACTTATCAGCGCTTCAAACTGGCTGCTTTGTTCCAGTCGGGTTCTTCGTTTGATCAAAGGTGATCAACGTTACTGGAACGTTTTAACGTTGCACGGTTCTTAAACCGTGTCATTTGTAGGAACACCCTAATATGTCTAATCAAATCCACGCTCAGGATGCCATTCGCACCCTCACCCACGCTTTTGCACCGATGAACTGCCTGATCATGGCCGCTCGCAAAGGCTGCTTCAGCTTTACCCTGGTCAACGAACACGGCATCGCCCGTCACAGCGAACGCCTTTACCCCGATCAGTACTCCAGCGCCGCGCCGCTGCAGGCCGTGATCGAGCGTACTCGCCAAGCCTTGATCGCCTGACCCGACCCTAGGCTGAAACACAAAAACCCTGCCCAAAAAGCAGGGTTTTTTATTGCCTGCTTTAAGTTCAAATCGATATAAACGATATAACTAAATGGCAAAGATGTTTTAAAAACAGTCCTTTACATCATAAATATGACACTACACTTCAACTCAAGCGGCCTGTTCCGCTTGAGACGAACCTGAGATCCGATCCACCGCTGCCAAGCCCTCTCAGGTTCGTCGACCACTTTCATGGATCGAGGCCTTTATGGGTATTGCTGCCAGCGAACTGTGTCGTTATGTGATCCGGCCCACCCTGAACTACCTGGGCTGCCATGACCAGAACGCCGAATCCTTGTTACTGGGCATTGCCGCCAGCCAGTCAGAACTCGGTTCCGCCTTGCACGATCGCCGCGGCCATGGCCTGTACAGCATCACTGAACCTCGCCATCGCGCCCTATGGGACAACTACCTGGCGCTGGACCCCGAGCGTGCCAGCCTGGTGCGGGGCCTGGCCAGCCAGCATGCCTTCTTGAGCGCCCCTCAACTGGAATTGACCGTCAACCTGCGTTACGCCACCGCCATTGCCTGGCTTCTGGTGGAACAACACCGCCCGGCACTGCCCGCGCCAGGCGATGTCGTGGCGATGGCACGTATCTGGAAAGAAATATTTCATCCTCAAGGCCGCCTTCGGGATTTCACGCAAGCGTGGCACACCTGTGTTTCACCCTTGAATCACATCGCCTGCTGATCGGGCACGCTGCAAGATTCGGCTAAAAACAGCAAATCTGGTCGGATTGTCCTACAAAACCGCTCTATCTCCCGTATTACAGCCTATAGCGCTAACTTAAATTTATTGTTACTTTCCGCAGCGGTGATCACCAAGGAGTTTCTAATAATGAAAAAAGCAATGCTCAAGACCACATTTAGCCTCGCCGTTGCCATGGCCTCTTCCCACGTGTTCGCAAGCGGTTTTGCGCTTAACGAACAAGATGTTGCCGGAATGGGGACAGGTTTCGCAGGTCGCTCTTCTTCTGCCGAAAACGCCAGCACTGTTTATGGCAACCCTGCCGGTATGGCCCGCCTCGAAGGCCAACAAATTACCGGTGGTGTCGCCGCCATCGATGCCAGTACCGATATCAAGGACGCCAGCGGCCGCTCTCGCGGTAGCAACAAAGGCGACATGGTGCCGTTCACTGCCGTACCGTTTGGTTTCTACACCAACAAACTCAATGACCAGTGGGCGGTAGGCTTTGGCGTCTACGCGCCTTTCGGCCTGAAGACTGACTACGAACGCGGCTATCAGGGCCGGGCTTTTGGCAACAAGAGCGAAGTGTCTGTCATCACCTTCCAACCTACCGTCAGCTACGCCTTCAATGACCGCGTTTCGATCGGTTTTGGCCCGACCATCAACCGCATCGCCGGTACGCTGGAGTCCGAGCCAAGCCTGGCCCTGGTGCCGCGCCCAGGCCTTGCCGGTACGGGTGACAACAAGATCAAGGTCAAAGGTGACGACACCGCCATCGGTTTCAACGCCGGTATCCTGGTGCAAGCCACCGACACGACCCGCGTCGGCCTGACTTACCACTCCAAAGTGAAATATAAGCTCGAAGGCCACACCACGGTCACCCCGGGCACTGGCGTTCCACCGGCTTACCTGAAGTCGGGCCGCTACGACGCCTCGCTGAAAGTGGACACCCCTGAGTCTTGGGATCTGTCGGTCACTCAAGACCTGAGCGACGCCTGGAAGGTCTACGGCGGTGCAACCTGGACCCGCTGGAGCCGCCTCAAAGACATCACCATCAACAACGAAGGCGTGACCGCTGCCGGCGGTGGTGGCCTGGCGCCGCAAATCGTCACCCGGATCTCCGAGCCGCAAAACTGGCACGACACCTGGGCTTACGCACTGGGTACTTCGTACCGTGTGACCAAGCAGGTGGTGCTGCGTACCGGCCTGACCTTCGACCAATCGCCTGCCAACAACACAGACCGTTCGCCACGTATCCCTACCGGCGACCGGACGATCTTCAGTGTGGGCCTGGGCTACGACGTGATGCCCAACATGACCGTCGACCTGGCTTACTCCTACCTCAAGGAAGAGCCGGTCAAGGTCCACAAAGAGAACGCACTGGGCTCGACCTACAGCTCCAAGTACGAAAACAGCGCCAACGGCTTCGGCCTGGGTGTGACGTACAAGTTCTGATTCACCGCGACATAAAAAAGCCCCGCCCTCTTGCATAAGAGGCGGGGCTTTTTAGTGGCCGGTGTCAGGGTTTGGAAGCCAGCGCCTGCTCCACAGCCTGGATCAGCTCCGGGCTGTCCGGCTTGGTCAGGCTGGAGAAGTTGGCAATCACCTTGCCCTGGCGGTCGACCACGTATTTGTAGAAATTCCATTTCGGCGCGCTGCTCTGCTGCGCCAGCACCTTGAACAGGTGCACCGCATCCGGCCCCTTGACCGCCTGCGGCTCGGTCATGGTGAAGGTCACGCCGTAATTGACGTAACACACCTTGGCCGTTTCCTCGCCCGTCTTGGCCTCTTGCTTGAAGTCATCGGAGGGCACGCCAATCACCTCGAGCCCTTGCCCTTTGTAACGCTGGTACAACGCTTCAAGCCCCTTGAACTGGGGAGCAAACCCGCAAAAGCTGGCGGTATTGACCACCACCAGCGGTTTGCCCGCAAACCGTTGGCACAGGTCGATGGATTCTTTGGCGCGCAACTTGGGAAGCGTGCCTTCAAGCAGCGGCGGACATTCGGCGGCCATGGCCACAGTGCCAACGGCCATCAGGACAGGTACAGCGAGCCAGCGCATCAGCATGTCTAGGGTCCTTGGAAAGGTTCGGGCACAGAACTTAACAGATCGCCATGCCCAGCTGCATCAACGCCAGGCCGCCTCTCTGCCAGCCCCACCACACCAACAGCAGCAAAAGTGCGCCTGCCAGTGCGGCCACGCTACCTAAGGTTCGGCTCATGCTGCCTCCATCTGGGCCTGCAAACGCGCCACGGGCCGCTCGCGCACCGGCCAGTTCAGGGCGGCAGCCATCAGGCTCAACGCAATGGCCACCTGCCAGATCACATCGTAGTTGCCCGTGCGGTCATACACCACCCCGCCCAGCCAGCCGCCGAGGAACGAACCCAACTGATGGAACAGAAATACGATCCCACCGAGCATGGAAAGGTTTCGCACGCCAAACAGCGTCGCAACCGTTCCGTTGGTGAGCGGCACCGTGGACAACCACAAGAAGCCCATCGCCATCCCGAACAGGTAAGCCGTGGCTTGCGTGACCGGCACCCACAAGAAGGCCACGATGACCACCGCGCGCAGCAGGTACAGGCCGGTCAACAACTTCGGCTTGGACATGCGCCCCCCCAGCCAGCCGGCCGTGTACGTGCCGAAAATATTGAACAGACCGATCAGCGCCAGCACCGTGGTGCCCACCGAAGCCGGCAGGTGCTGGTCCACCAGGTACGACGGCAAGTGCACGCCGATAAACACCACCTGGAAACCGCAGACAAAAAAGCCAAACGCCAGCAGCCAGAACCCGGAATGGGAGCAGGCTTCGCGCAGCGCTTCGGACAAGGTCTGCTGGCCAGCGGTTACGGGCAGAGGACGGTCCTTGAGCATCGCCACCAGCGGCACGATCAAGGCCACCAACAACCCCAGCACCAGCAACGCTGCCGACCAGCCCAGCCAACTGATCAAACCCAGCGTACCCGGCAACATCGCGAACTGGCCAAACGAGCCTGCCGCACTGGCCACACCCATGGCCATACTGCGCTTGTGCGGCGGCGCAGCCCGGCCCACCACGCCGAGGATCACTGAAAACGAGGTGCCCGACAAACCCACGCCAATCAACAAACCGGCGCTCAACGACAATGACAAGGCCGAGTCGGAAAACCCCATGAGCGCAAGGCCCAGCGCGTACAAGGCACCGCCGATCACCACCACCTTGGCCGCGTCGTAACGGTCGGCCAGGGCGCCGGTAAACGGCTGCGCCAGGCCCCAGATCAGGTTTTGCAGGGCGATTGCAAAGGCAAACGTTTCACGACCCCAGCCGAATTCGGCGCTCATCGGTGCCAGGAACAGGCCAAAACCATGCCGCACGCCCAACGACAGCGCCAGGATCAACGCACTCCCTACAAGAATCCAGCCACTGGTGCGCCACATTGAAGTCATGTTGTTATTCTCCCTCGCGGGTATATACCCGCTTGTATTCAAGCGAACCCGCGCTCAGGCGAGTTCGTCCAGCAAGGCCAACAGGGTTTCACGCTTTTGCGCGCCCAGCTTGTCGATCAATTTTTGCTGCGCGGCTTCCCACGCCGGCAAGGCGGCGGCCAGACGCTGCTGGCCAGCCTCGGTGAGCAGCACTAGGCGGTTGCGCAAATCGTCCCCTTCCACCAACTGCACCAGGCCTTCGCACTCGAGCACCCGCAGGTTGCGACCCAAGGTGCTGCGATCCAGGCCCATGGCTTCTGCCAGGGTGGAAATGCTGGGCTGATCCAGACGCTGCAAATTGCACAGCAAAGAATACTGGGCGACGTTGATCCCGAAGCCGTCGAGAGCGCCGTCGTAATGCCTGCTGACGCCACGCGCGGCGCGACGCAGGTTGGTGCATAAACACTGGGAAGCTAGCATGGAGCGTGTATATACCCGCGATTAAGTGAATGCAAGAAGTTGTTACAAAGCCAGGCCGATCACGACGCTCATTTCCAGCAGCTCCAGCAACGCCCCGGCCGTGTCACCCGTGGTGCCGCCCAGCCGGTTGACCATCAACTGGCGCAGGCCGATAAAGCAGAGCGCCGCCAGCAGCACGGCGATCCCGCCGCTGAAGCCACCAATAAGCACACAGGCCAGGCCACTCAGAATAAGCACCTGTTGGCCGACGACTTTTGGTAAATGATCCGACAACGCCTGCCCCAACCCACCGGCCCGCACATAACGGGTGGTGAGAAACAACGCCAGCATCGCGCTACGCCCGATCAGCGGCGCAAGGATCAACGCCACACCGTTGCGCTGTTCGATCAACGCCACCAGCGCGGTGAATTTCAGCAGCAGCACCAAGCCCAGCGTGACCACCGCGATCGGCCCGCTGCGCGGGTCTTTCATGATGGTCAAGGTGCGTTCACGGTCGCCGAAGCCGCCGAGCCATGCGTCAGCGCTGTCTGCCAGGCCGTCCAGGTGCAGGCCGCCGCTGAGTAACACCCAAGCGGCCAGCAACAGGGCGGCATGCAGCAACAAGGGTGTACCCATCAACAGGCTGTTTAATGCCCACAGCAGCACACCGAACAACAACCCCACCAGCGGATAAAACAGCAGCGAGCGCCCCACGTGTTGCGGCGATGGCATGCCCGGCAAGCGGATCGGCAAACTGCTCAAAAATTGCAGGGCAATCCAGAATGGCAGCATCGTCACGCCCCTTCCTTCAAGACGCCGTCGGCCTCGACCCGCACGCTGAACAAGCCGCCGTGCCCGACCTCGACGTTGAGCAACTGCTCACGGGGCAGCCCCCGAGCACGGGCCAGCAACAGGCGCATGACCCCGCCGTGGCTGATCAATAGCACTCGCTGCCCGACATAAGACTGATGCAAACGTGCTACAGCGCCCAGCACCCGGTCGGAAAACGCGCTGACCGGCTCGCCCTCGGGCGGCGTAAAGCTGTAGGGGTCGGCCCAAAACCGCCCCAAGGCGTCGGCGTCGGTGTCCATCAGGGCGGCCGCGCTCTGCCCTTCCCACGCGCCGAAATGCAGTTCTTGCAGGTCTTTTTCCAGGCTGACCGGCACCTGCAACCGTGCGCCCAGCTCATCGGCAAACCGCGCACAACGTTGCAGCGGCGAGCTGACCAGGCGGTCCCAGGGACCTTGGCCCACCACCGCAGCGCGCATCTGCGCCCAGCCCTTGGCTGTGAGTGCGTCGTCCAGGCTGCCGCGTAAGCCGCCGCCCAGTTCGGTTTCGCCATGGCGCAGCAGGTGCAGGTGCAAGGTCATGCAGGGCGATCCGCCACTGCGGCCTCGGCGAAGGTCGCCATTTGCCCGTGCAGCGCACACGCCAGGCGCAATAACGGCACCGCCAGCGCTGCGCCGCTGCCTTCGCCCAGGCGCAGGCCCAGTTCCAGCACGGGGGCCGCGTCCAGACATTGCAGCACATGGCGATGACCCAGCTCGGCCCCGCGATGGCCAAACAGCAGCCACTCGCGGCACGTCGGGTTCAAGCGCGTGGCGACCAGCGCTGCGACGGTGCAGATAAAACCGTCCACCAGCACCGCTACACCGGCTTGAGCGCAGGCCAGGTAAGCCCCGACCAACGCGGCAATTTCAAAGCCCCCCAGATTGAACAAGGTGTTCAGTGCATCGCCGCGGCTGGCAGCATGCAAGGCCAGTGCGCGCTCGATCACCGCCACTTTATGGCTGACACCCTGGGCATCCAGGCCAGTGCCCGGGCCGGTCAGGTCGCTGACCTGGCAGCCCAGCAACGCACAGGCCAGGGCGCTGGCGGCCGTGGTGTTGCCAATGCCCATTTCGCCGCCGATAAACAACTGCACCCCTGCGGCGAGGGCTCTTTGCACGCTGTCACGTCCGGCTTGCAGGGCCAATTGTCCCTGGGCGTCGGTCATCGCCGGGCCGTTGACGAAGTTGGCGGTGCCCGGGCCGATGTTCAAGTGACGAACACCCGGCAGGTCGAGGGCGGGGGTGACCGTGCCCAGGTCGACGACTTCAAGCTGGGCGTTCAACTGACGCGCCAGCACACTGATGGCTGCCCCGCCCGTGACAAAGTTATGCAGCATTTGCCCGGTGACTTCCTGCGGGAACGCCGAAACGCCCTCGGCGACCACGCCATGGTCGCCCGCAAAAATGGCGACCCACACCTGATCGACGGCGGGTTTGAGTTGCCCTTGCAGGCCGGCCAGTTGCACGGCCAACGCTTCCAGTTGGCCGAGAGAACCCGCCGGTTTGGTCAATTGTTGCTGGCGGGCCAGGGCCTGTTCCCGGGTTGGGGTGTCAACGGCCTTGCTCGGGTTGAGCCACCAGGTGTCGGTCATAACGCAGTACCTTTCAAAGTCAGGGGCAGGCCGGCGACGGTCAGGACAACACGCTGGCACCGCTCGGCGAGAGCTTGATGGAGCCAACCGGCTTCATCGACGTAGCGGCGAGTCAATTCGCCCAGCGGGACGACACCGAGGCCGGTTTCGTTGCTGACAAAAATGATGTCCCCCGCAAGCGTCCCGACGCTGTCGAGCAGCGCCTCGCGCTCGCGGGCCAGACGGCCTGGGTCTTCCAGCATCAACAGGTTGGTCAGCCACAGGGTCAGGCAGTCCACCAGCAGGCAACGGCCAGGCGCGGCGGTTTCGCGCAGCACGCGGGCCAGTTCCAGCGGTTCTTCGATCAGGCCCCATTCGGCCGGGCGGCGTTGACGATGCTGGGCCACCCGCGCATTCATCTCGCCATCCAGCGGTTGGCTGGTGGCGATGTAAACCACCGCCCGCGCACTCTCGCTGGCAAGCTTTTCGGCCAGGCGACTTTTACCGGAACGGGCACCGCCCAGGATCAGTTGCAGCATCGCTCACACTCCACACAAGGTCCGTAACAACGCGGTGTCCAGGTGCTGCTCCACCAGGTCGGCCAGGCGCTCGATGTCCCGCTCGCGCAGGGCGTGGTAATCCACCGTTTGCACGTCCTTCAAGCCCGCCCAGCGCAAGAGCGCGCCGCACGCGGACGGGGTTTCAAACAGGCCGTGCAGGTACGTGCCGAGGACCTGCCCGTCGACGCTGCACGCGCCGTCCAGGCGCCCGTCGTCCAGCACCACCAACGGCTGCGCCAGGGCTTCACCCCGGGTCACACCGGCGTGAATTTCATACCCGCTCACGGCAGCGTCCTCCAGGGACAAGCGCCCCTGCACGTTGCGCAGCTGCTTCTCGGCTTCAAGCGTCGTGCTGAACCGCAACAAGCCCAGCCCGTCACTGGAACCGGCTGGCCCTTCGAGGCCCAGCGGGTCATGCACCTGCTCGCCCAGCATCTGCAACCCGCCACAAATCCCCAGCACCTTGCCGCCGTAGCGCAAGTGCCGGGCAATGGCGGTGTCCCAGCCATTGGCGCGCAGGTAAGCGAGGTCGGCACGCACGCTTTTCGAGCCGGGCAGGATGATTAAGTCGGCGCCCGGAATGGCCTGCCCCGGGCCGACGAACTGCAAGTCCACCTGGGGGTGCAGGCGCAGCGGGTCAAAATCGGTGTGATTGCTGATGCGCGGCAGCACCGGCACCACCACCTTGAGCACCTGGGAGGCCTTGTCGGTCTGGCGGCGGTCGATGCCGTCTTCGGCTTCCAGGTGCAGGTCCATCACGTAGGGCAGCACGCCCACCACCGGCTTGCCGGTGCGCGCTTGCAGCCAGTCGAGCCCCGGTTGCAGCAGCGCGATGTCGCCGCGAAAGCGGTTGATGATGAAGCCTTTGACCCGCGCCTGCTCCGAGGGCGACAGCAATTCCAGGGTGCCCACCAGGTGCGCGAACACCCCGCCGCGATTGATATCGGCGATCAGCAGCACCGGGCAATCCACGGCTTCGGCAAAGCCCATGTTGGCGATGTCATTGGCCCGCAGGTTGATCTCCGCCGGTGAGCCCGCGCCTTCGACCATGACCACCGGGTACGCCGCGCTCAATCGCGCATGCGAGGCCAGCACCGCCTGCAGGGCGATAGCCTTGTAGTCGTGATACGCCACCGCGTTCATGGTGGTCACCGCCCGGCCATGGATGATCACCTGTGAGCCCGTGTCGCTATTGGGCTTGAGCAGCACCGGGTTCATGTCGGTGTGCGGCGCCAGGTTGGCCGCCTGGGCCTGCACGGCCTGGGCGCGGCCGATCTCGCCGCCTTCGGCCGTCACTGCGCTGTTGAGGGCCATGTTCTGGGGTTTGAACGGCGCCACCGTGATGCCCTGGCGCACCAGCCAGCGGCACAGCGCCGTGACCAGCGTGCTTTTACCGGCATCGGACGTGGTGCCTTGCACCATCAGGGTACTCATGGGGTTTCCTTGTAGGCGATCAAGGCCTGTTCCAGGCGCTGCCAGTCGGCTTCGGTGTGCGGCAAGCCGAAGCGCAGGCTGCTGTCGTGCGCGAACAAGCGCAGCAGGATGCCGCGCCGCGCCATGAATTCGTGCAGCCGCTCGGCGTGGCCCGTGATCAACCATTGAAACAACGCACAGCTGCCCTGGGGCCGCAAACCGTGATGCTCCAGCAGATCAGACAGGCGCTGGCTGGCGGCCTCGCAGCGCAAGCGCTGCTGTGCATGGCCTACGGTATCGCGCAGGCAAACCTGGCCCAACACCCGCGTGGGGCCGCTGACCGCCCAGGGCCCGACCTGTTCGGCGAGCAGCTTGAGCAACTTGCGCTCCGCCAACACAAAGCCCAGGCGCACACCGGCCAGGCCGAAAAACTTGCCGAATGATCGCAACACAATCAGCCCCACCTGATGGGCCTGGCCCGCCAGGCTCAACTGCGGGGTGATGTCCATAAACGCTTCGTCCACCACCAGCCAGCCGCCGCGCCGGGCCAACCGGGCGTGCCAGTCGAGCAGGCGTTGCGGGGCCAGGCTCAGGCCCGTGGGGTTGTTGGGGTTGACCACCACCAGCACGTCGAGGCTGTCGATGAAAAAGTCGACCTCCTGCTCCATGACCTCGCGCACGATGTAACCGGCGCGGCGCCAGGCTTCGGCATGCTCGGCATAGCACGGCGACAGCACGCCCACCTTGCCCGCACGGCGCAAGCGCGGCAGCAACTGGATCGCCGCCTGAGAACCCGCCACCGGCAGCACGTGGGTGGCGCCGTAGTACTCGCACGCGGCCTGCTCCAACCCGTCATCGGTTTCAGGCAGCCGCGCCCACGCCCGCAACGGGATCTCGGGGATGGGCCAGGGCCACGGCGCCAGGCCGCTGGACAGGTCCACCCAGTCGGCTTCGGCAATCGCGTATTGCAGTGCGGCTTTGCGCAAGCGGCCACCGTGTTCAAGCATAAAATTCGGTCCCCACGCAGAGGATCAGCAACCACAGCCACACGCCGCGCTGCACCAGTTGCCAGCCGCGCTCGATAGCGTCGGCATCAGCCGGCGGGCCTTCGCCCAAGGGCGGGCGTTGGTGCAACTCACCGTGATAAATCGCCGCCCCGCCCAGTTCCACGCCCAGCGCCCCGGCACCGGCCGCCATCACCGGGCCTGCGTTGGGGCTGTCCCAGGTCGGCCCCTGCGTGCGCCAGCATTTGAGGGCCAGGCGGGTTTTGCCCAACAGGGCGTAGGTCAACGCCACCAATCGTGCGGGAATGTAGTTGAGTACATCGTCGATTTTTGCCGCTGCCCAGCCAAAGCGCTCGAAGCGCTCGTTACGATAGCCCCACATGGCGTCCAGCGTGTTGCTCAGGCGATAGAGCACCACACCGGGAACGCCTGCGATGACAAACCAGAACAACGCGGCGAACACCGCGTCGCTGCCGTTTTCCAGCACCGACTCGGTGGCCGCACGGGCCACTTCGGTGCTGTCCAGCTCGCTGGTCTGGCGACTGACCAGGTAGCTGACGCGCTGGCGGGCTGCGTCCAGGTCATCGCTGCGCAGCGCTTGCGCCACGGGGACCACATGTTCGCCCAGGCTGCGCATGCCCAGGGCGCAGTACAGCGCCAGTATTTCCAGGACCCAGCCGATATACGGCGCCCAGGACAACACGGTGGCCAACAGGGTGAGCGGCA
This sequence comes from Pseudomonas sp. SDO5215_S409, assembly GCF_054071325.1. Classification (NCBI taxonomy): domain Bacteria; kingdom Pseudomonadati; phylum Pseudomonadota; class Gammaproteobacteria; order Pseudomonadales; family Pseudomonadaceae; genus Pseudomonas; species Pseudomonas sp. SDO5215_S409. The sequence goes on from NZ_JBSVWN010000014.1 coordinate 83,335, forward strand.
CCACGGCGATAAACCACGCGGTCACACCATGGCTGCGCCAACCCCGGCCACCCGGGTTGAAACGTTGTTCGACGCGCCCGGCAAAATTGCCGAACGCCACCAGCGGATGCCAGCGCCTGGGCTCGCCCAACAGCGCATCCAGCGCTACGGCGGCGACACTCAGCAAGGCCACACTCATTGACTCACTCCCCAAGCATTTTCATACAGCATGTCACTCAGTGGCCGAGGCTCGGCCCAGCCTTCGAGCTGCAACATCGGTGCCGAATAAAACTCGGTCACCGGGCCCAGGCACAACACGGCCAACGGCTTGGCACCGGGCGGCAAGCCCAGCAGGTCGGCCAGGGCCTGGGGTTCGAACAGCGACACCCACCCCATGCCGAGCCCTTCGGCACGGGCCGCCAGCCATAAATTCTGGATCGCGCAGGACAACGATGCCAGGTCCATTTCGGGCAAGGTGCGGCGGCCGAAGATATGCCGCTCGCGGCCGTCCATCAACGCGGCCACCAGCACCTCGGCGCAGTCGTGGATGCCTTCGACCTTGAGTTTCATGAAGTCGTCCGAGCGCTCGCCCAGCGCCTGGGCGGTGCGCACGCGCTCCTCTTCCACCAAGTGCTGGATGTGCCCGCGCAGGGTGCGATTGCTGATGCGGATAAAGCGCCAGGGTTGCATCAGGCCCACGCTCGGCGCCTGGTGGGCGGCGTGCAGCAGGCGTTGCAATAACGCTGGCGCGACGGTGCCACCGCTGAAATGGCGCATATCACGGCGTTCGGCGATGGCGCGGTAGACGGCGGCGCGGTCCGCTTCGGGAAAGGCGTTGTCGGTCATGGGCTCATCGCGGGCAAGCCCGTACCCACCGGGTGTGGCGCAGCGTCGGGCACAAACAAGGCTGCCACCGCCGCCGGGTTGGACGGGAAATAAAAGTGAACATAAGAGGCCGTCATTCGGCCCTGGCGATACACCGCCTCGGCGCCGCGCCCGCCGTTGGGGCTCAGGCCCCGGGCGATGGGCTGCCACTCGGTGCTGGTCAGGGAGTGATGGTAGGTGTGGCCGCGCAAGGTGCCTTCGGGCAGCTCGACACTTTGCAGCGCCAAGGCTGCCAGGCGTGTTTGCATGACCGCATCGCCTTGGAGCAAACCGAGCAACGCGGCGCGGTTGCCGTCCACGTCGGTGAGCGAGTCGAGCAGGTAAAGCATGCCGCCGCATTCGGCCAATAGCGGTTTTCCGGCCGCATGATGAGCACGGATCGCACCGAGCATCGCGGTGTTTTCCGACAAGGCCTGGTGGTGCAATTCCGGGTAGCCGCCGGGCAGGTACAGGCTGTCGGCGTCGGGCAACGCCCGGTCATGGATCGGCGAGAAAAAGAGCAACTGCGCGCCCATCGCCCGCAACAGATCAAGACTCGCGCCGTAGGTAAACGCAAAGGCTTCATCGCGAGCCACGGCGATGCGCACGCCAGTCAGCAACGGCGCGGCTTCGATCGGTTCGGGTGCGGCAAACGCCACCGGCGGTGGCAGCGCCACTTCGCAGCTGCTGCCCAAGGCTTGCGCGGCGGCGTCCAAGCGCAGGTCCAGGTCGTTGAGTTCGCTGGCCTGCACCAGGCCGAGGTGACGGCTCGGCAGTTCGATCCCGGTTTCCCGCGAGAGCGCGCCGTACCAGCGCAGGCCCTCGGTGAGGCTGCCTTCGAGTAATTGCGCGTGCCGCACCGTGCCCACACGGTTGGCCAGCACCCCGGCAAACGGCAGGTCTGGCTGGTAACGCGCCAGCCCCAGGGCCAGCGCGCCAAAGGTCTGCGCCATGGCCGTGCCATCGATCACCGCCAGTACCGGCACACCAAAATGCCGCGCCAGGTCAGCGCTCGACGGGGTGCCGTCAAACAGCCCCATCACGCCTTCGATCAGGATCAAGTCGGCCTCCCCCGCCGCTTCCCACAGCAAGCGGCGACTTTCCTGCTCGCCGACCATCCACATGTCCAGTTGATATACCGGCGCCCCGCTGGCGCGCTCGTGAATCATGGGGTCGAGAAAGTCCGGCCCGCACTTGAACACGCGCACCTTGCGCCCAAGGTTGCGGTGCAGGCGCGCCAATGCGGCGGTGACCGTGGTTTTGCCCTGGCCGGACGCCGGTGCGGCGATCAGGACGGCCGGGCAATGACGCGGCTGATTCAAAGTTCGATGCCCTTTTGTGCCTTGATACCGGCCTGGAAGGCGTGCTTGAGCAGGCCCATTTCGGTCACGGTGTCGGCCAGTTCGATCAGTTCGGGCTTGGCGCCACGACCCGTGACCACCACGTGTTGCATCGGCGGACGGGCCTGCAAGTCGCCCAGTACCTGGTCGAGGTCGAGGTAGCCGTGTTTAAGGGCGATGTTGAGTTCGTCCAGCACCACCAGGCCGATGGACGGGTCTTGCAGCATCTGCCGCGATACCGCCCAGGCGGCTTCGGCGGCGGCGATGTCACGCTGGCGGTCCTGGGTTTCCCAGGTGAAGCCCTCGCCCATCACGTGAAAACGCACCTGTTCAGGGAAGCGGCGGAAAAACAACTCCTCGCCGGTGCTGTTACGCCCCTTGATGAACTGCACCACACCGCATTGCATCCCGTGGCCCATGGACCGCGCCAGCATGCCAAACGCCGAACTGCTCTTGCCTTTGCCGTTGCCGGTGAGCACCAGCAGCAGGCCGCATTCGTTCGGGGAATTGGCAATACGTTCGTCGATCACCGCTTTTTTGCGCAGCATGCGCGCCAAATGGCGTTCGTCACGGTCGGGGGATTCGGTCATGGCAGCTCTCCGTTGGGGCTGGATGTAAACGGCGGGCAGGAAAAAGGCACACAGACAGCCAAGCATCGCCCACCGTGATGCTGTTGAATGGTCCAGGCCGGTCTCCGGGCTCATGAGCAGCGCCTCTTCTGCAAGAACGCCCGCGGTGCGCCTTCCCATATCGCCAGGCGATACAGTGGCTAAAAGCACCGTATTGACTCATTTACCGTTGCGGGGGCAGCGCCGGAATCGTAGCGGCACTGTCAAAAGTGCACGCACTCACCGGCTTCCCTGTTTCACCCTGTCGACACCTGTGCCACAGAGCACCTGAAACAAGCGGCGAAGGTTAGTGGCTTGGGGGTGGAGCGTCAAATTAAAGCGGGCCCAGGGTGTGTCAGCACTCGTTCAGGCCGTCACGAAAACGGATCGCCAGGGCCTTTAGCGACTGGCGCCAGCTTTCCAGTTCTTCGCGACTCAGCGGCGCGGGCGCTTCGTCCTCAAGGTTCACCGCCACGATCAGCGGCTGGGTCACGTCGCCCTTGGGTTTGTGGGGAATACGCGGCGGCTGGAACATCGCCAAGTGCGCAGCCAGCAGGCGCGCCACCCAGCTGTCGGGGTTTTGCGTCATTTCCACCAGTTCCGCCAGCTCCGGAATGGCCATCGACTCCAGCACCTTGGGCGCCAGGATGGTTTCGGCGCGGATCGCCCCGGCTTCGGGCAACCGGTAGAACCCGGCGATTTCATGGCACAACCCCAGCAAGGCGCCATACAGGTGGAACAGTGCGGCCTCACGCCCGGCCTGTACCAATGCAATCGCGTTCATCTCTTTGCCCGCTTCGGTGCGAGCCAGGGCCTCCAGGGACAACCCGGCAAAGTAGATTTTCTGGTTGGTGCGGGTATAGAGCTCGTTGGCCATGACGGCAGTCTCCACAACGAAATAAGGCGTGATGCTGGCTCAACAGTGTCATGGATCGGCCAAGGCCACTGCAAGCGCAAAAAAAGGCCGCCTTCGCAGGCGGCCTCGGTATCGAGCGGTTAGCGCATCAAGCGCCCTGGCGCTTGTCCTCGACCTTCCACTTGCCACCGTCGTAGAAGGCTTTCCAGCCGGTAGGCTTGCCTTCCACTTCGGTCTGCACGTATTGCTCCTTGGTCTTGCGGCTGTAGCGGATCACTGACGGGCGACCGTCCGGGTCCTTTTTCGGCGCTTCGCACAGGAAGTGGTACTTGGGATCGATCTCGTCCTTGTGCGGGGCGATTTCGATGACCAGCGGTGCGCGGGTTTCGCGGTTTTTCGGGAACTGGCTGGCCGCCAGGAACAGGCCCGAAGCGCCGTCACGCAGGATGTAGGTGTCGTCGACCTTCTCGCACTTGAGCTCCGGCATTTTCACCGGGTCCATCTTCGGCGGCGCCGCGTCACCGCTTTTAAGCAGCTTGCGGGTGTTTTTGCAGGTCGGGTTGGTGCAGCCGAAGAACTTGCCGAAACGGCCGGTCTTGAGCTGCATCTCGCTGCCGCACTTGTCGCATTCCAGGCTCGGACCTTCGTAGCCCTTGATGCGGTAGGTGCCTTCTTCGATCTCGTAGCCGTTGCAATCTGGGTTGTTACCGCAGATGTGCAACTTGTGTTTTTCGTCCAGCAGGTAGGCGTCCATCGCCGTGCTGCAAATAGGGCAACGGTGCTTGCCACGCAGTACCAGCGACTCGGACTCACCTTCGTCGTCGGCGGCGATTTCATCACCCGGCACCAGGTTGACCGTGGCCTTGCAGCGCTCTTTGGGCGGCAGGCTGTAGCCCGAGCAGCCCAGGAACACGCCGGTGGAGGCGGTGCGGATCTGCATCGGCCGACCGCAGGTCAGGCACGGGATGTCGGTCATCACCGGCTGGTTGGCGCGCATGCCGCTGTCGGGGCTTTCGGCCACTTCGAGTTTTTTCTTGAAGTCGCCGTAGAACTCGTCGAGTACGTTTTTCCAGTCGCGCTCGCCCTGGGCCACGTCATCGAGGTTTTCTTCCATGCCAGCGGTGAAACCGTAGTCCATCAGGTTGGAGAAACTCTCGGCCAGGCGTTCGGTGACGATGTCACCCATCTTTTCCGAATAGAAACGACGGTTGTGCAAGGCGACGTAGCCACGGTCCTGGATGGTGGAAATGATGGCCGCGTAAGTCGACGGGCGACCGATACCGCGTTTTTCCATTTCCTTGACCAGGCTGGCTTCCGAGTAGCGCGCCGGTGGCTTGGTGAAGTGCTGGGACGGGTCGAGCTTGACCAGTTTCAGCGCATCGCCCTGGGCCATGTCGGGCAGCACGTCGTCATCGCCCGGCTTGGCGATTTGCGGCAATACGCGGGTGTAACCGTCAAACTTGAGGATGCGGCCCTTGGCGCGCAGCTCGAAGTCACCGGCGCCTACGCTCACGGTGGTGGACAGGTACTGCGCTGGTAGCATCTGGCAGGCCAGGAACTGGCGCCAGATCAGCTCGTAGAGGCGCTCTGCGTCACGCTCCATGCCGGAAAGCTTGGCTGGCGTGGTGTTGGCGTCGGACGGACGAATGGCTTCGTGCGCCTCTTGTGCACCTTCCTTGCTGCTGTAGACATTGGGCTTTTCCGGCAGGTACTTGTTGCCGAATTCGCTTTCGATGTAAGTGCGTGCCATCGCTACCGCGTCCACCGACAGGTTGGTGGAGTCGGTACGCATATAGGTGATGTAGCCCGCTTCGTACAAGCGCTGGGCCATCATCATGGTTTTCTTCACACCAAAGCCCAGGCGGTTGCTCGCGGCCTGTTGCAGGGTGGAGGTGATGAACGGCGCCGACGGCTTGCTGCTGGTGGGTTTGTCTTCACGCTTGATGACGCTGTAGCTGGAAGCCTTGAGCTTTTCCAGCGCGGCCATGGCCTGGGCTTCGTTGAGCGGCTTGAACGCCTCGCCTTTTTCGCGGGCCACGTCAAAACGCACGTTAGCGCCCTTGGTGGTGCCCAGGTCGGCGTGGACTTCCCAGTATTCTTCGGGGTTGAACGCCCGGATCTCGCGCTCGCGCTCGACCACCAGCTTCACCGCCACCGACTGCACACGGCCAGCGGACAGGCCACGGGCGATCTTCGCCCACAACAGCGGCGACACCATGTAGCCCACGACGCGGTCGAGGAAGCGGCGGGCCTGCTGGGCGTTGACGCGGTCGATGTCCAGCTCGCCCGGTTTGGAGAAGGCGTCCTGGATGGCTTTTTTGGTGATTTCGTTGAACACCACACGCTTGTAGCGGCTGTCGTCACCACCAATGGCTTCGCGCAGGTGCCAGGCAATGGCTTCCCCTTCGCGGTCCAAGTCCGTTGCGAGGTAGATGGTGTCGGCATCTTTGGCGAGCCTGCGCAGCTCTTCGATGACTTTTTCCTTGCCCGGGAGGATCTCGTACTTGGCTTTCCAGCCGTGGTCCGGATCGACTCCCATGCGCGAAACCAGCTGCTTGCGCGCCTTTTCTTTAGGCGAAAGCGCCGGACCTTCGCCCGCGGCCGCCTTGCCGCGCTTGGCAGCAGGCTCCTTGGTGGCACTGGCCGAACCGCTGGTGGGCAGGTCGCGGATATGGCCGATACTCGACTTCACCACGTACTCGTTGCCCAAGTACTTGTTGATGGTCTTGGCCTTAGCCGGGGATTCCACAATGACCAGCGATTTGCCCATGGATCGGAAAATTCCTGAATTCGAGAGGTGAAAGGCGGTTGGCGCCTGACGCGGCAACGCTATATATAGTGGCGACAGGGTGAGGTCAAGCACAGCATTGTGCGCAACCTGCCCGTATTACGCCGAAAAAAGGCTCGGTTCGACCTGGATCAAAGCAAAGCGCGGGACCTGCCTGCCGTCAACTTCGACTGTCTCGCAGAACATGCTCAAGGGGCGCACCCAAAAGCCGTAATCGCCATACAGCGCTTGATAAAACACCAGTTCTTCTTCGGTTTCCGAATGCCGTGCAACATTAAAAACACGGTACTGCGGACCTTTGTAATGCTGGTAGAGCCCTGGCTCGACTTTCATGCTCTGACCTCCCACAAACTTTGTTAAAAAAAAACTACAGAAATTCCAAAAAAACAAAAACCGGGGCACTGGGCCCCGGCTTCCGTCAACCCAACGCTTAAACGCGTTCGAAGACGGTGGAGATGCCTTGGCCAAGGCCAATGCACATGGTAGCAACCCCAAGGTTGCCGCCATTTTGTTTCATCACGTTAAGCAACGTGCCGGAGATACGTGCACCGGAGCACCCGAACGGGTGACCCAGGGCAATCGCGCCGCCGTGCAGGTTAACCTTCTCGTTCATCTTGTCGAGCACTTTCAAATCTTTCAGCACGGGCAGGGCCTGTGCGGCGAAAGCTTCGTTGAGTTCCAAGAAGTCGATGTCGTTGATGGTCAGGCCTGCGCGCTTCAATGCTTTTTGTGTGGCCGGTACTGGACCATAGCCCATGATCGCCGGGTCCACACCTGCCACGGCCATGGAACGGATCACCGCCAATGGCTGGATGCCCAGGTCGTGGGCCCGCTGGGCCGACATCACGATCATGCACGAGGCGCCATCGGTGATCTGCGAAGACGTACCGGCTGTCACGGTGCCACCCTTTGGATTGAACGCAGGCTTGAGCGCCGCGAGGCTTTCCAGGGTGGTGTCGGCACGGATGGTTTCGTCGTAGTCGAACAGTTTCAGGAAACCGTTCTCGTCGTAACCGTTCATCGGGATGATTTCATCCTTGAACTTGCCTTCCACGGTTGCTTTGTGGGCCAACTGGTGGGAACGCAGGCCAAAGGCGTCCTGGGCTTCACGAGTGATGCCGTGCATCTTGCCGAGCATTTCTGCGGTCAGGCCCATCATGCCCGAGGCTTTCGCCGCGTACAGGGACATGTGCGGGTTAGGGTCCACGCCGTGCATCATGCTCACGTGGCCCATGTGCTCCACGCCGCCGACGACGAAGACGTCACCGTTGCCGGTCATGATCGCCTGGGCTGCGGTGTGCAGCGCGCTCATGGAGGAGCCACACAGGCGGCTGACGGTCTGGCCGGCCGAGGTGTGCGGGATCTGCGTCATCAGGGACGCCATGCGCGCGATGTTCCAACCCTGCTCCAGGGTCTGGTTGACGCAGCCCCAGATCACGTCTTCGACTTCGGCCGGGTCAACCTTGCTGTTGCGCTCCAGCAACTTGCTGATCAAGTGCGCCGACATGTCTTCGGCGCGGGTGTTGCGGTGCATGCCGCCCTTGGAGCGGCCCATCGGAGTACGACCGAAGTCGACAATCACGACGTCTCTTGGGTTCAAGCTCATAAATATTCTCGCTCTAGTCGTCTGGGCACTTAACCGAAGAAGCTCTGGCCATTCTTGGCCATTTCACGCAGCTTCGCAGTCGGGTGGTACAGCGGGCCCAGATCAGCGTATTGATCAGCCAGGGCAACGAACTGGGCCACACCGATGGAGTCGATGTAACGCAGCGCACCGCCACGGAATGGAGGGAAACCAATGCCGTACACCAAGCCCATGTCGGCCTCGGCGGCGGTTTCGACGATGCCGTCTTCCAGGCAGCGCACGGTTTCCAGGCACAGGGCGATCATCATCCAGTTGACGATGTCTTCGTCCGACACCTCACGCTGCTCGTAGATGACAGGCGCGAGGACTTCGTGAACCGAAGGGTCGGCCACTTTCTTCTGCTTGCCCTTCTTGTCGGCCTCGTAGGCGTAGAAACCCTTGCCGTTCTTCTGGCCCAGGCGCTTGGCCTCGTACAGCGCGTCGATGGCCGAGCGGCGATCGTCTTTCATGCGGTCCGGGAAGCCTTCAGCCATCACGTCGCGACCGTGGTGGCCGGTGTCGATGCCGACCACGTCCATCAGGTACGCCGGGCCCATGGGCCAGCCGAATTTTTCCATGACTTTGTCGATGCGCACGAAGTCCACACCGGCGCTGACCAGCTTGGCGAAACCGCCGAAGTACGGGAACAGCACGCGGTTGACCAAAAAGCCCGGGCAGTCGTTGACCACGATCGGGTTCTTGCCCATTTTCTTGGCATAGGCAACGGTGGTGGCCACCGCTTCTTCGCTGGAGTGCTCACCGCGGATCACTTCCACCAGCGGCATCATGTGCACCGGGTTGAAGAAGTGCATGCCGACGAAGTTTTCCGGGTGCTTGAGGGCCTTGGCCAACAGGCTGATGGAAATGGTCGAGGTGTTGGAGGCCAGGATAGTGCCTTCTTTTACCTGAGCTTCGACTTCAGCCAGTACCGCTTGCTTGACCTTCGGGTTCTCGACAACGGCCTCGACCACCAGGTCGACGTGACCGAAATCGCCGTAGGACAGCGTAGGACGAATGCCGTTGAGCACTTCAGCCATTTTCGCAGCGGTCATGCGACCTTTATCAACCCGGCCCACCAGCAATTTGGCGGCTTCCGCCAGGCCCTGCTCGATACCGTGTTCGTTGATGTCCTTCATCAGGATCGGCGTGCCTTTGGACGCCGACTGATAGGCGATACCGCCGCCCATGATACCGGCGCCGAGTACGGCAGCCTGTTTCACGTCCTTGGCGATTTCGTCATAGGCCTTGGCCTTTTTCTTCAGTTCCTGATCGTTCAGGAACAGGCCGATCAGGCTCTGCGCGGCAGACGTCTTGGCCAGCTTGACAAAACCTGTGGCTTCGACTTCCAGGGCCTTGTCGCGACCGAAGTTCGCGGCCTTCTGGATGGTCTTGATCGCTTCAACCGGCGCCGGGTAGTTCGGGCCGGCCTGGCCTGCTACGAAACCTTTGGCGGTTTCAAACGACATCATTTGTTCGATGGCGTTGAGCTTGAGTTTTTCAAGCTTGGGCTGGCGCTTGGCCTTGTAGTCGAAAGCGCCGCTGATGGCACCTTTGATCAGGTTCAGGGCGGCGTCGGCCAGTTTGTCTGGCGCAACCACGGCGTCGACGGCGCCGACTTTCAGCGCGTCTTCAGCGCCGTTTTCCTTGCCGGCGGCAATCCATTCGATGGCATTGTCGGCGCCGATCAGGCGCGGCAGGCGCACGGTGCCGCCAAAGCCTGGGTAGATGCCCAGCTTGACTTCCGGCAGGCCGATCTTGGCCGTGGCCGACATCACACGGAAGTCGGCCGCCAGGCACATTTCCAGACCGCCACCCAGCGCGATGCCATTGATCGCGGCAACGGTGGGCACGTTGAGGTCTTCGAAATCGCTGAAAATCTTGTTGGCTTCGAGGTTGCCCGCCACAAGCTCGGCATCGGGCAGCTTGAAGTTGTCGACGAATTCGGTGATGTCGGCGCCGACGATGAACACGTCCTTGCCGCTGGAGACGATCACGCCCTTGACCGAGGCATCGGCTTTGATGGTGTCGACGGCCTGACGCAGTTCGTTCAGGGTTAGACGGTTGAACTTGTTGACGGACTCACCCTTGAGGTCGAATTTCAGTTCGACGATGCCACTTTCAAGAGCCTTAACCGTGATGGCTTTACCTTCGTAAATCATCAACTGATCTCCACGATATGGAAGCTGAACAGTACACGCTGGACGCTGGCCACAGCTTCAACACAGACGTCTCCGTCGATGCTAACGCCAATCTGCCAGGCACACCCGCCAACGCGATAGTCGGGTTCTGTATGAATGAGGTGACAGACAAACGCTCAATTCATACGCCCGTTTGATTTGGGTACGCCACCTTCGGCCAAATCCAGGCGATTGTCAATCGCCCGAGCGGCCTGCAAAAACGCGACTTTTCAGTCAGTTCGGCACCAGAACCCTAGGCCTTCGTTCGACCGATGCTCAAACATTCAGGCAATTAATCAGTAAATATTTGTAGGAAAGGTCTGTACAGAACGGGATAAACCGCTAGTCTAGCGGCAACTGAAAGAACGCCTGAATGAACATTCGGCGTAGGAAAAATCGATTTACCGGCCTGCCTGGCCAACTCCAGCCCGATGATGATGTCGGGCTTTTTATTGCCGCCTCAACACCTCAGGCCAAGGCCTTGAGCAGCGCGTTGATGTCTTGCAACACGCTTGCCTCGCCCTTTTCGCCCCAGCACAAGGCGATCATCTGCTTGTCTGCCTCCACCTTGTAGACGTTCGCGGGCAACGTCGCCAGGTACGGCATCAACTGCTCGTCGGCGCAGGTTTCCTGCCACTGATTGACCCACGTCCCCGGCTCCAACTGCCAATAACTCCAGACCGCCGGCACTTTGCCCCGCCGTGGCCGGTAATACTGCGCACAGGGGCTTGGCGGCACCTGCTTGAGCCAGTGCGGCCATTGCTGGGGGGCCAATTGCATGGCCAGCCCGATGCGCCGCGCCTCCATGCGCAGGGCCATGCGGCCACTTTGATGACGGTTGGGGCGCAGCCAGGCCAAGGGGCTCAAAACCACGACAAGGATTGACACCACTATCCAGACCGTCATATGTGTACCTCCGAATTTTCTCGATGAGCGGATTTGACCTGTCGCCACGTCATCCGCTTGAAACCAGCCATACTGAACCTATTGCAGTCCCCTGGAGGAACACCTCATGCCCTACGAACATATTCTGGTTGCCGTGGACCTGACTGAAGAGTGCGACCCGGTAATCAAGCGCGCAGTCGGCCTGGCGGGTGACACCGTGAAACTGTCCCTGGTGCATATCGTGGAGCCCATGGCTATGGCCTTTGGCGGTGACGTGCCCATGGACCTTTCCCAGTTGCAGCAACAACAATTCGATCAGGCCAAGGAGCGCCTTGAGCGGCTGATCAACAAATACCCGGCGCTGAAAAAAGACCAGAGTCACCTGACGTACGGCCAGCCGCGCCAGGAAATCCACCATTTGGCCAAGGAGCAGCATTGCGACTTGATCGTGGTGGGCAGCCACGGCCGACACGGCCTGGCATTGCTGCTGGGCTCTACCGCCAATGATGTGTTGCACGGTGCGCCGTGCGATGTATTGGCCGTGAAGCTGACCAAATCGTCTTGAGCCTTTCAGCCATTTAAATAGCGGCCCCCATAAAAAACCGGCGCTCCATAAAGAGCACCGGTTTTTTTAGTGCGCCTCGATCAGGCGTCCAGTTCGGCCCAACGCTCCACCAGCACATCCAGCTCGGCGTTCAACTGCTCAAGGGACGCAATGACCTTGGCCGTTTCGGCAGCAGGGCGCTGGTAGAAACCCGCGTCGGCCATTTCGCCTTCCACGGCAGCGATCTGTTTTTCCTTGGCGTCGATGTCACCCGGCAACGCTTCCAGCTCGCGCTGCAGCTTGTAGCTGAGTTTTTTCTTCGGCGCAGGCGCCGCCTCTTGCACCGGTGCCGGTGCAGCCACCGGCGTCACCACCGCCGAGTTCAGGTCAGCCTTGCCAGACTTGCTCTCGGTCACGCCCAACAGACGCGGCGAGCCGCCCTGACGCAGCCAGTCCTGATAACCGCCCACGTATTCACGCACCTTGCCTTCACCTTCGAAGACCAGGGTGCTGGTGACCACGTTGTCGAGGAATGCCCGGTCGTGGCTGACCATCAGTACGGTGCCGCTGAAGGTCAGCAACACTTCTTCCAGCAGTTCCAGGGTTTCCACGTCCAGGTCGTTGGTCGGTTCGTCGAGTACCAACAGGTTGGACGGTTTGCTGAACAGCTTGGCCAGCAGCAAGCGCGCACGCTCGCCCCCCGACAACGCCTTGACCGGCGTACGCGCACGCTGCGGGCTGAACAGGAAGTCGCCCAGGTAACTGAGCACGTGGCGGCTCTGGCCGTCGATGTCGATAAAGTCGCGGCCTTCGGCCACGTTGTCGATCACGGTTTTTTCCAGGTCCAACTGATGGCGCAACTGGTCGAAGTAGGCCACGTCGATCTTGGTGCCCTCCTCCACCTTGCCGCTGGTGGGCTGCAGGCCGCTGAGCATCAGTTTGAGCAAGGTGGTCTTGCCGGTCCCGTTGGCGCCGAGCAGGCCGATACGGTCGCCGCGTTGCAGGACCATGGAGAAATCCTTGATCAGGAACGGGCCGTCCGGGTGATGGAAGCTGACGTTGTCCAGCACCATGACCTGCTTGCCGGATTTCTCGGCGGTGTCCAGCTGGATATTCGCCTTGCCGGTGCGCTCACGACGCTCGCTGCGCTCGACACGCAACGCCTTGAGGGCACGCACACGGCCTTCGTTACGGGTACGGCGGGCCTTGATGCCCTGGCGAATCCACACTTCTTCCTGGGCCAGGCGCTTGTCGAACAGCGCGTTGGCGGTTTCTTCCGCCGCCAACGCTGCTTCCTTGTGCACCAGGAAGCTGGCGTAGTCGCCGTTCCAGTCGATCAGGCCGCCGCGGTCCAGTTCCAGAATGCGGGTGGCCAGGCTTTGCAGGAAGGCACGGTCGTGCGTGATGAACAGCACGGCGCCCTGGAAGTCCTTCACGGCTTCTTCAAGCCAGGCGATGGCGCCGATGTCCAGGTGGTTGGTCGGTTCGTCGAGCAGCAGCAGGTCAGGTTCGGAAACCAGCGCCTGGGCCAGCAGGACGCGACGACGCCAGCCGCCGGACAATTCGGCAAGGGTCTTGTCGGCCGGCAATTGCAGGCGGCTCAGGGTGCTGTCCACCAGTTGCTGCAGGCGCCAGCCGTCACGGGCCTCGAGGTCTTGCTGGACGTGCATCAGCTTGTCCAGGTCGGCGTCGGTGACGATGTTCTGGCTCAGGTGGTGGTACTCGGCGAGCAACGCACCGACGCCGTCCAGGCCTTCGGCGACCACGTCGAACACTGTCCGTCCGTCGGCCACCGGCAATTCTTGCGGCAATTCGCCAATTTTCAGGCCCGGCGCACGCCAGATAGCACCGTCATCGGGCTTCTGATCGCCCTTGACCAGCTTCATCATGCTGGACTTGCCCGTACCGTTACGGCCAATGATGCACACCCGCTCACCACGGGCGATCTGCCAGGACACCTTGTCCAACAACGGCATAGCGCCGAAAGCAAGGGACACATCGCTGAATTTGAGCAGGGTCATGAGCTTCTCCAAAAACCGGGCGCGCATTCTACCTGAGTTAGGGCCTTGAGCGGCCGGGATTTTCATCACTGACACACGCTGAGAGACATTTGCAGTGAACTTTCACGAACCCGTCCGCAAAGCTTTCATGGGCTGCGGCCAAAAGGCTAAGCTAGGGGGCAATCAGTGTCGGGAGATCGGCACTCGCCAAGTTTTCTCTGCACGGACGTCTCATGCGCAGTCGCCTCTTCAGCTATTTATCCTGTCTGCTTCTTTGTGCCACCGCCGCCCAATCTGCACAGGCGGTGGACCTCACCACCCAACGCCAATATTACGATGAGGCCAAGCGCGCCCTGGCCAAAGGCGACAGCAGCCCGTACATGCAATACCGCCAGGCCCTGGCCGACTACCCGTTGACGCCTTACCTGGCGTACGACGAACTGACCGCCCGCCTTAAGACCGCCAGCAACGAGGAGATCGAACAGTTCCTCGCCAAAAACGGTGACTTGCCCCAGGCCAACTGGATGAAACTGCGCTGGTTGCGCACCCTGGCCGACCGGGGTGACTGGCAAACCTTCGAAAAGTACTACGACCCCAAGCTCAATTTCGTCGAGCTGGACTGCCTCCATGGCCAGTATCAATTGGGCGTCCATAAGGCTGAAGGCTACAAGATCGCCGAAAAACTCTGGCTGACGGGCAAGTCCCAGCCCGCCGCCTGCGATGCGACGTTTGGCCAGTGGGCCGCCGACGGCCAACTCACCGAGCAGAAGATCTGGGACCGCACCAAACTGGCAGCCGAGGCCCGCAACTACGCGCTGGCCAACAGCCTGGTGAAAACATTGCCTACCCTGGGCGCCCAAGGCCGCCTGATGGTGGATGTGGCACAAAACCCGGACATGCTCAGCAACCCGTCACGTTTCCTGCCGGCCAATGAGGCCATGTCCGACGCCGTCGGCCTGGGCCTTCGCCGCCTGGCACGCCAGGATCCCGACAAGGCCATGGCCCTGCTCGACGGGTATGCCAGCAGCATGCACTTCTCCCGTGACGAAAAAGTGTCCATCGCCCGGGAAATCGGCCTGACCCTGGCCCGCCGCTTCGACCCTCGCGCCCTCGATGTGATGACCCAGTACGACCCGGAACTGCGTGACAACACCGTGTCCGAATGGCGCTTGCGCCTGCTGCTGCGCCTGGCCCGCTGGGAAGATGCCTACCAGTTGACGCGCAAACTGCCGCAAGACCTGGCCACCACCAACCGCTGGCGCTACTGGCAGGCCCGCAGCCTGGAACTGGCAGAACCGAACAACCCGCAGGCCTTGGTGCTGTACAAGAACGTGGCCAAGGAGCGTGACTTTTACGGCTTCCTGGCGGCGGACCGTTCCAAGTCCCCCTACCAGCTCACCAACCGGCCGCTGGTCATGAGCCAGGCGCTGATCAATAAAGTGCGCAACACCCCAGGGGTGCGCCGTGCCCTGGAGTTTTATGCCCGCGGCCAGGTCGTAGACGGCCGACGCGAGTGGTATCACGTCAGCCGCCACTTCAACCGCGACGAAATGGTGGCGCAGGCCAAACTGGCCTACGACATGAAATGGTACTTCCCGGCCATCCGCACCATCAGCCAGGCGCAGTACTGGGACGACCTGGACATCCGCTTCCCCATGGCCCACCGCGACACCCTGGTGCGTGAAGCCAAGGTCCGTGGCCTGCACTCCAGCTGGGTCTTTGCCATCACCCGCCAGGAAAGCGCATTCATGGACGACGCCCGCTCCGGCGTCGGCGCCAGCGGCCTGATGCAACTGATGCCCGGCACCGCCAAGGAAACCGCGCGCAAATTCAGCATCCCGCTGGCCTCACCCCAGCAAGTGCTCGACCCGGACAAGAACATCCAGCTCGGCGCGGCCTACCTGAGCCAGGTCCACAGCCAGTTCAACGGCAACCGCGTGCTCGCGTCCGCCGCCTACAACGCCGGGCCCGGCCGTGTGCGCCAATGGCTGCGCGGGGCCGACCACCTGAGTTTCGATGTGTGGGTAGAAAGCATTCCATTCGACGAAACCCGCCAATACGTGCAAAACGTGCTGTCTTATTCGGTGATCTACGGCCAGAAGCTCAACGTGCCGCAACCGCTGGTGGACTGGCACGAGCGGTATTTCGACGATCAGTAAGCGTTAGGGCAGCTTCAAGCGGCAGGCTTGAAGCTTGTCGCTCTAGCTATCCGCGCCCCCCTGCTTCACCTTCGCTGAATTGCAGCGCCGCCAGGCGCGCATACAGCGGGCTATTGGCAATCAATTGCTGATGGGTGCCCACGGCGACCAGCGTGCCCTGGTCCATCACGGCGATGCGGTCGGCGTTTTTCACGGTGGCCAGGCGGTGGGCGATCACCAGGGTGGTGCGGCCCTGCATCAGTTGGGGCAGCGCTTGCTGGATCAGGTGCTCGCTTTGGGCGTCCAGTGCGCTGGTGGCTTCATCCAGCAACAAGATCGGTGCGTCCACCAACAGCGCACGGGCAATGGCCAGGCGCTGGCGCTGCCCGCCGGAAAGGCCCATGCCACCGTCGCCCAGGTGGGTCTGGTAGCCGTCGGGCATTTGCAGGATGAAATCGTGGGCATGGGCAATGCGCGCTGCGGCCTCCACTTGGGCGAAGGTGGCAGACGGGTTGCCGTAGCGAATGTTGTCTTCGACGCTGCCAAAAAACAGCGCCGGGCTTTGGGACACCAGGGCGAAGCAGCGGCGTAGGTCCTGGGGGTCCAGCTCGGTCAAGGGCTGGCCCTCAAGCAAGACGCGACCGTGTTGCGGGTCGTAAAAACGCAGCAGCAGGTCGAAAATCGTCGATTTACCTGCGCCGGACGGCCCGACCAACGCCAGGGTCTCACCGGCCTGGATGCCCAGGCTGAGCCCGTCGACAGCGAAGCGGTCCGGACGCGAGGGATAGGAAAACCGCAAATCCTGCAGCTCCAGCCGGCCACTCACGCGCTGCGCCAGCTTGATCACACCGCTGGTCGGCGCCTGGATGTCACTGGTGGATTGCAGCAATTCGCCGATGCGCTCGGCGGCGCCCGCGGCACGCTGCAGCTCGCCAATCACCTCGCTCAACGTGCCAAAGGCGCTGCCGACGATCAGGCTGTAGAACACAAACGCCGCCAGCTCTCCCGCAGAGATGCGCCCGGCGATCACGTCCATGCCGCCCACCCACAACATCACACCGACGGCGCCCAGCACCAGCATGATCACCAAAGTGATCAGCCAGGCGCGCTGCACGATGCGCTTGCGGGCGGTGCTGAAGGCTTGTTCTACCGTGGCGGCAAACCGCTGCTGGTCCTGCGCCTGGTGGTTGTAGGCCTGCACGGTCTTGATCTGGCCAAGGGTTTCGGACACGTAGCTGCCCACATCGGCAATGCGGTCCTGGCTCAGGCGTGACAGGCTGCGCACCCGACGGCCAAACAGCAGGATCGGCGCCAGCACCAGCGGCAGTGCGATCACCACGATGCTGGTGAGCTTGGGGTTGGTGACAAACAGCAACACAATGCCGCCGATCACCATCAAGGCATTGCGCAGGAACATCGACAGTGACGAGCCGATCACCGACTGCAGTAGCGTCGTGTCGGTGGTCAGGCGCGACTGGATTTCCGAGCTGCGGTTGTTCTCGTAGAACCCGGGATGCAAGTAGATGAGGTGGTTGAACACCTGCCGGCGAATGTCTGCCACGACGCGCTCACCGATCCACGACACCAGGTAGAAGCGGGTAAAGGTTCCGATCGCGAGCGCCACCACCAGCACCATGAACACGGCAATCGACTGGTTGAGCAACTGAGGTGACTGGGTCATGAACCCTTGATCGACCAATAGTCGGATTCCCTGCCCCATCGACAAGGTCACGCCAGCGGTGACGATCAGGGCCAGCAGGGCACCGAATGCCTGCCAACGATAGGGAGCGATAAAACGGCTGGCCAGGCGAATGGCGCGGCGTTGACGGGCTGAGAGCATAACGAGCATCACCTGAGGAGTACCGCGACAAGCCTACACCGCATTGGCACAGAACTCTGTCAAATCGCCTGCGGGGCGGGTTGATTATGCCCCGAGGCCCGGGGCCTAGTGTCTATCGGTCTAAGCACTGACTGGCGTTTTGCAAGGGTTTCTGCTGGACTGGGCCTTCGCTTCGCTGATCCGGTATGGAGTTGTAACAGCCTGGTCACGCGAGGACTTTACAGTGAGCACACAACCTGATGAGGAGACAGGCCATGTCCTTGCAAAACAGCAGCACCGCCAAGATTGAAGTGATCCGCCAGCCCCAGCACTTGCCGTGCTCGTACATCGATGCCCAAGGCCGTGAAGTGCAGATCACCGAAGATATGGTCCAACACGCCTGCCGCGAACTGGACAAAAAGCGGGTCGCGCCTGCCCGTCGAGGCTGAACCGCCTGAGCGTCTGGAACCCGGCCTTGAAGCCGGGTTTTTTATGGCCTGTGCGCAGACGCCCCGAGTGCCGACACGATCTGCGCCAGCGCAGGCGCGTCCCCGCTGATCTTCACCTTCAAGCCGTCAATCTCACGCCGCTGTGGATAGTGCTTGCGCAGCAGGTCAAAGGCCTTGCGCTGCTGTTCCACGGTGCCTACAAGGCTTCGGCGAAAATCCGCGTCATCGCGGCGCGGGTCGTACACGCTTCGGCATAACGTGGCCAAGGCCCAGGCCGGCTCGGTGCTGGCGTTGAGGCTGACCTCGGCCAGCCAGGGCTCGGGCAACAGGCTACTCAACTGAATGCTTGCCTCCACGCCTTGGTGCGCGCAAAACGCCTGGTAAATCTGCGCCGTGCCACGCTGTTTGCCATCCAGGCTGTAACCGGCGATGTGCGGGGTGGCCAGCACGCACAGGTCGGCCAGTTCGACGTCCACTGTGGGCTCCTCTTCCCACACATCCAACACCGCCTGAAGGTCCTCGCGCGCCAGCAAAACGTGCTTGAGTGCGGCGTTGTCCACCACCGGGCCACGGCTGGCGTTGATCAGCCAGGCACCGGGCCTGAGTCGTTCCAAGCGCTGACGGTCAAATAAATGCCAGGTTGAACCGTCGCCGGACGGGGTCAGCGGGGTGTGCAAGCTGATCACATCGCACTGCTCGACGACCTGCTCCAGGCTCACGTAGCCCCCACCCTCGGCGGCCTGGCGTGGCGGATCACACACCAACACGTTCCAGCCCAGGCCCTGGAGCACCTTGACCAGCCGCCCGCCGACCTCACCGGCACCGACCACGCCATAAGTGCGCTGCGCCAGGTCGACCCCTTCTATTTCGGCAAGGGTCAGCAGGCTGCCGAGCACGTAATCCACCACGCCACGGGCGTTGCAGCCGGGGGCGCTGGACCACTGGATACCGGCCTGCTGAAAATAGTCGAGGTCCAGGTGATCAGTGCCGATGGTGCACGTGCCGACAAAGCGCACCGGGGTGCCTTCAAGCAGCGCCCGGTTGACCTGGGTCACCGAACGCACCAGCAGCACGTCGGCCTGCTCGACGGTGGCGCGGTCGATGGACCGGCCCGGCACCCGGCGAATCTCGCCAAACCCGTTAAAGAACGCATCGAGCAGCGGGATATTTTCATCGGCAACAATCAGCATGGCAGGCTCCTTTCGCGGATCAGCAGTGTACAGGGATCAGGCCGGCTTCTTGCGGATCCAGTACAGGTAGGTGCCCGCATGTTCTTGCTGGTCCACCAGTTCGTGGTCCAGAAACACGCAGAACTTGGGAATATCACGGCGGGTGGACGGGTCGGTGGCGATGACTTTCAACAGGCCACCCGGCGCCAGGTCACGGATGTGCTGGTGCAGCATCATCACCGGCTCCGGGCAGTTGAGGCCGGTCGCGTCGAGGGTGGCATCAACCGGCCGCTCTGAAGGTTGGCTCATAGTTCACTCCTAAAACAGGCCCGCCCTACGGGGGCGGGCAACACACGGGTCAGCGGGACTTGGGCTTCTTTACATCCAGGCGGCGCAGATGGCAGGTAACCTCTTCACGGTCGTGATACAGCTGCTTGCAGCCGATCTCCACCTTGATGCCCCGGGCCTTGAAACCGTCCTCGATGCGTTCCAGCAAACGTTTCACTTCAGCGTAACGCTGTTTCATCGGCAACTTCAGGTTGACCACCGCTTCGCGACAATGCCCTTCGCCAATCCAGTTTTCCAGCATGGCGGCATTGCGCGCAGGCTTTTCGACGATGTCGCACACCATCCAATCCACCGGCTGCTTGGGCGTGAAGGTGAACCCGTCCGCCATCAAGTGTTGCACCAGGCCGGTGTCCATCAGGCTTTCGGCCATGGGGCCGTTGTCGATGGCGGTCACCAGCATGCCACGGTTGACCAGTTGCCAGGTCCAGCCTCCAGGCGCGGCACCGAGGTCCACGCCGGTCATGTCACTGTGCAGGCGCTCGTCCCACTGCTCGCGAGGGATGAAATGGTGCCAGGCCTCTTCCAGCTTCAGGGTGGAACGGCTCGGCGCTTCGCGAGGGAATTTCAGGCGGGGAATGCCCATGGGCCACATGGCCGAGTTATCGGACTCGGCCAGCCCCATGAACACTTCGCGGCCGCTCTTGAAGGTGAGCAGCAGGCGCGGCTTGGCCGGGTCGTCCACCAACCGTCCGGCGGCGAGCAAGGCTTTGCGCAGGTGCACGTCGAACTTCTTGCAGAAGTTGGACAGCTCCTTGCCATCGTTGGTGTCGACCATTTCCAGCCACAGGCTGCCGCACACGGGGAAGCCTTGCAGGTGGGCGAGAATCACGCTGATGCGGTCGGTTTCCGGCAAATCGATGAACACACCGCGCGCCCACTGCCGGGGAAAGATCAGCTCGGCAAACCGCAAGCCGCGCATCAGGCGCTCGGCGCCGTTTTCTTCAGTGCACACAAATTCGGCGCAGGCGCTGCCGGTCTTGGCCTTGGCATAGCCCGCGACATTCAAGCGGGCGGCGTGGTCTGCCATCTCGGAACAGACTTCGCCTTCAAAACCCGGGCGGCAGTGCATAAAAAGGGTGTTCATCGACTCTCCTGGTAACCGGCTTGCGCTGCGCAAGGCCTGTCATGAAAACGCGCGCATGATAGCCGAGTTCGGAACCTTGGACTTGTCCATAGAGTCCAGTTATTAGCCAGCTACCGAAAACAGGGCTAGGTTAAAAGCTCTGCTCGTCCCGTCAGGTCCGTAGCCGTGCGGACCATAAGGAGTCACGTAATGTCATCCCTTGATAGCCTGAGAACCCTTAAAACCCTACAGATCGACGACAAGACCTATCACTATTTCAGCCTGCCCGAAGCCGCCAAGCACCTGGGTGACCTGAGTGCACTGCCGATGTCGCTCAAAGTGTTGCTGGAAAACCTGCTGCGCTGGGAAGACAACAAGACCGTCACCGGCACCGACCTTACGGCCATCGCCACTTGGCTCAAAGAGCGCCGCTCCGACCGCGAAATCCAATACCGCCCCGCCCGCGTATTAATGCAGGACTTTACCGGCGTGCCTGCCGTGGTCGACCTGGCCGCCATGCGCGCGGCAGTGGCCAAGGCAGGCGGCGACCCGCAGCGTATCAACCCGCTGTCGCCGGTGGACCTGGTGATCGACCACTCGGTGATGGTCGATAAATTTGCCAGCCCCAGCGCTTTTGAACAGAACGTTGACATCGAAATGCAGCGCAACGGCGAACGCTACGCCTTCCTGCGCTGGGGCCAAAGTGCCTTCGACAACTTCAGCGTGGTGCCGCCGGGCACCGGGATCTGCCACCAGGTGAACCTGGAATACCTGGGCCGCACCGTGTGGACCAAAGAAGAAGATGGCCGCACCTACGCCTTTCCTGACACGCTGGTAGGTACAGATTCCCACACCACCATGATCAACGGCCTTGGCGTACTCGGCTGGGGCGTGGGCGGGATTGAGGCCGAAGCGGCGATGCTTGGCCAACCCGTGTCGATGCTGATTCCCGAGGTGATCGGCTTCAAGCTCACAGGCAAATTGAAAGAAGGCATTACTGCCACCGACCTGGTGTTGACGGTCACCCAGATGCTGCGCAAGAAAGGCGTGGTCGGCAAATTCGTCGAATTTTATGGCGACGGCCTGGCCGACCTGCCGCTGGCAGATCGCGCCACCCTCGCCAACATGGCACCAGAGTACGGCGCTACCTGCGGCTTTTTCCCGGTGGACGAAGTAACGCTGGACTACCTGCGCTTGTCGGGGCGCCCTACAGAAACCGTCAAACTGGTGGAGGCCTACACCAAAGCCCAGGGCCTGTGGCGCCAGCCGGGCCAGGAGCCGGTGTTTACCGACAGCCTGGCGCTGGACATGGGCAGCGTCGAGGCCAGCCTGGCCGGGCCCAAACGCCCGCAGGACCGCGTCTCGCTGCCGAATGTCGGCCAGGCGTTCAGTGACTTTCTCGACCTGCAGTTCAAACCCGCCAACAAAGAGGAAGGCCGCCTGGAAAGCGAAGGCGGCGGCGGTGTCGCCGTGGGCAATGCCGACCTGGTGGGCGAAGCCGATTACGACTTTGAAGGCCAGACCTATCGCCTGAAAAACGGCGCGGTGGTCATCGCTGCCATTACCTCCTGCACCAACACGTCCAACCCCAGCGTGATGATGGCCGCGGGGTTGGTGGCCAAAAAGGCCGTAGAGAAAGGCCTGCAACGCAAGCCGTGGGTGAAAAGCTCCCTGGCACCAGGCTCCAAAGTGGTTACCGACTACTACAAGGCCGCCGGTTTAACGACCTACCTGGACCAGCTGGGCTTTGACCTGGTGGGCTACGGCTGCACCACCTGCATCGGTAACTCCGGGCCGCTGCCGGAACCGATTGAAAAGGCCATCCAGAAGGCTGACCTCACCGTCGCCTCCGTGCTGTCGGGCAACCGCAACTTTGAAGGCCGCGTGCACCCGCTGGTGAAGACCAACTGGCTGGCCTCCCCGCCGCTGGTCGTGGCCTACGCGCTCGCCGGTACGGTGCGCATTGATATCAGCCGCGAACCCTTGGGCACCGGTGCGGATGGCCAGCCTGTGTATTTGCGGGACATCTGGCCCAGCAGCCAGGAGATCGCCGACGCCGTCGCAAAAGTCAGCACCGGCATGTTCCACAAGGAGTACGCCGAAGTGTTTGCCGGGGATGAACAATGGCAAGCCATTGAAGTGCCGCAAGCGGCCACGTATGTGTGGCAGGACGATTCCACCTACATCCAGCATCCACCTTTCTTCGACGACATTTCCGGCCCGCTGCCGACCATCAAAGACATCAACGGCGCCCACATTCTCGCCTTGCTGGGCGACTCGGTGACCACCGACCACATCTCCCCCGCTGGCAACATCAAAGTCGACAGCCCGGCCGGGCGCTACCTGCGCGAGCAAGGCGTGGAGCCTCGGGACTTCAACTCCTACGGCTCACGCCGGGGCAACCATGAAGTGATGATGCGCGGCACGTTTGCCAACATCCGCATTCGTAACGAAATGCTGGGTGGGGAAGAAGGCGGGAATACGCTGTACCTGCCGACTGGCGAAAAAATGGCGATCTACGATGCCTCGATGAAGTACCAGGCGGCGGGCACGCCCCTGGTGGTCATCGCCGGCCAGGAATACGGAACCGGCTCGAGCCGGGACTGGGCGGCCAAGGGCACCAACTTGCTGGGGGTCAAGGCGGTGATCGCGCAGAGTTTTGAACGGATTCACCGGTCGAACCTGGTGGGCATGGGGGTGCTGCCGTTGCAGTTCAAAGAGGGTCAGAACCGCAAGACACTCAAGCTGA
Source organism: Pseudomonas sp. SDO5215_S409 (assembly GCF_054071325.1). Classification (NCBI taxonomy): domain Bacteria; kingdom Pseudomonadati; phylum Pseudomonadota; class Gammaproteobacteria; order Pseudomonadales; family Pseudomonadaceae; genus Pseudomonas; species Pseudomonas sp. SDO5215_S409. Next base: position 106,735 of record NZ_JBSVWN010000014.1, read on the forward strand.
CGGGAGATGAGACGATCGACATTCTGGGGCTGAGCGAGGCGCACCTCGGGCCAAGGATGAACCTGACGCTGGTGATCACCCGCAAAGATGGCCGCCGCGAGAAGGTTGAGGTGCTTTGCCGCATTGATACGCTTAATGAGGTTGAGTACTTCAAGGCGGGCGGGATTTTGCATTACGTGTTGCGACAACTCATCGCCGCCTGAGTGCGACCGCAGCAATGAAAACACCGCCTCAATGGCGGTGTTTTCATTGGGGGGCGACGTAACCATCGTTATAATCCCGCGCTGGTTACCGTCACGAAGGACTTCCGAATGCTCGCGCTGCCCTGGTTTTACCTGATACTTCTTTCCATCGGCTACGCCATGGCCCTGACCTACGGAAAACTGGGATTGCTGGCGGGAGTGTCCATCGCTCTGCTGCTGGTTGCCGGGTTTGCCGTGCGCCAACAGCGCACTGCGTGGGCGCGGTATATCGGGCACGGCTTGTTCATCGTCCTGGCACTGGGGCTGGCCATGCATTGGCTGCCTGGTTTCTACAACGGCCGGGTCATCGATCCACAGCGTTTGACTGATGATGCCGTGCCTTTTTCGATGTACTTGAACCAGGACAAGTCGCTGATTGGGTTTTGGTTGTTGCTGGTTTGCCCTTGGGTTGTCGCGCGTCGCTCTCTACGCCTGACGATCTGTGCAGCCTCGATAGCGCTGACCCTCACGGCTATCGCGGCCTTGGGCGGCGCATTGTTGCTGGGCATCATTCACTGGGCACCCAAGTGGCCGGAACCGTCATGGTTGTGGGTCTTGAATAATCTTCTGTTGGTGACTCTGGTCGAAGAGGCACTGTTTCGTGGCTACATCCAAGGTGGGCTGAGCCAGCGCTTCAAACAACTGCCTTATGGTGAGCACCTGGCGCTGCTGCTGGCCGCGCTGCTGTTTGGCCTGTCGCACCTGGGCGCAGGTTGGCAATGGACGCTGCTGGCGACCATTGCTGGCGTGGGGTATGGCCTGGCCTATCGTTTTGGCGGGCTGGGGGCCGCGGTCGTTACGCACTTCGGGTTGAATCTGCTGCATTTTGGCCTGTTTACCTACCCGATGCTGGCAGTGGTTTAAAGCGTCCACCCGATAGGCCAGTTTTTCGTAAGTAAGCGCTCCATAACCTCCACAAACTTCAACGCGGGTAGCACGCTCAGCTAGGCGATGCAGGTGAGCAATTAGTAACCGCTCCATGAACCCCACATTCAAAGCGGTCAGATGATCTTGGATGCTGTGCTCCCGATCTCTTTCTGGAGCCAGCCACGCCATGATGCGACCCGACGCCAAAGTCGAAAAAGTCTATCTCTATCCCAAACCTGTCGATTTCCGAAAGTCCATCGACGGCCTGGCCGCGCTGGTCGAGCTGGATATCAAGGTGGCTGTGTTCGACCCCGTACTGTTCGTCTTCCTCAACAAGCCCCGCAATCGGGTGAAGATCTTGTATTGGGAGCGCAACGGCTTCTGCCTTTGGCTCAAACGCCTGGAGTCGGAGCGTTTCAAAACATCGCCCGATGCCACGG